>NZ_JBQIOP010000004.1:0-130253 GCF_056822245.1 Petralouisia sp.
CCAGGCCGGTGACGCCGGGAATCTGTTTGATCATCTCCTGTGTGATGCTGTCGTTTCCTTCGCCGTACCAGCGAAATGTCATCTGCATATTTCTTCCTCCTAGATTTCATCATAAACTTCTGCCATTATTAAAAAGTGCAATATCCGCCTAAATCCGCGTATCGAACAGCCCGCAGAAAGAATCCACCGGATCTTTTCCTGTAAAGGCTTCTTCTCCTGCCATCAGCTTGGCAATCAGGGCATCCATTGTCACGTCTTTGCTGTCATAAGCGTTGATATACGTCCGGGCCTGGGGAATATCTGCCAGTACGAACGGATGCTGAACGCCGATTACCACAACGGGAAGTTCAAACACATACCAGGGAATCTCCCCGCCGCCCTTTGTCATGCCGAATGCGGGACGCGCCACAGGCTGAAATCCTCCCGGAATATCCACAAGCGTAAGAATCAAGTCCTGATTTTCCCTGAATTCTTTAATGGGGGTTTTCCCGGCAAAATACATATTGAGATCCGGTTTTTCTCCGGCCTGTATGTTTTTCTGTATCTGTTCCAGAGGACTCTCATAGATAAAAGCATCAAATCCCTGGGCGCAGAGCTTGTCTTTCAGGGTTTCTGCCGGTGATTTCTTTGCCGCAAAAATCGCTCCGAGGCCAGGGGCAGACAATCCTTTTACGTACACAATCATAATCCGTTTGTACCGTTCCGGCGTAATGGGAAGCACATCCTTGTCTTTGTACTTTACAAGGGTAATGGATTTGTCGGAAATCTCTTTCTGCATCTCCTTATGGGCCTGGCATCCCACAATCTCATGCACCTGTTCTCTGGGCGGCATCAGTTCTGTTTTTGCCTTTTTGTGGAGTCCCATATGGGCTTTTAATGCCAGAATCCGGTGGAGGGCCTCGTCCAAACGTTCCTCTGTAATCCTGCCGTCCAGATATCCCTGTTTCATGCTTGCAAAATCTTCTTCCATCTCATTGAAGAACAGGAACATGTCAACTCCAGCGGCAATGGCAGCCGGGAGCACATCGCTGCGCTTCATGCGGCAGGTGAGCCCTACCATATGGGAAGCGTCCGTCAGCACCATTCCGTTAAAGCCCAGTTTTTTCCGAAGAAGCCCCTGAATCAGTTCCGGTGACAGAGTTGCAGGCATCATTTCATCATCGGTAAGCTCCGGATTAAAATGGCGGGCATAGGCCGGCTGCATAATATGGCCTGCCATAATTGCCTCCAGTCCGTTGTCAATCAAGCCCTGGTACACCAGGCCGAAGGTTTTATCCCATTCTTCACAGCTCATGGAATTTACACTGTTTGCCACATGCTGATCCCGGAAATCCAGGCCGTCTCCCGGAAAGTGCTTGGCTGCACAGCAAAATCCCGGATTGGCGTGGGCGCCTTCCATATAAGCTTTTGCCATTACTGCCACTCTCTTTGGATCATTTCCGTAAGTACGCAGGCCGATAACCGGATTTTCCCAGTTATAGAGAATATCGCTGACCGGCGCAAAGGACAGGTTGCAGCCGATGGCCGCAGCTTCCCGGTTGGACATATATCCAAGCTGATAGGCATAGTCTGCATTCCCGGTGGCGGCGATTTTCGTCTGATTTCCGATGGTTGTGCCGTCGGTGCAGGCGCCGTCCCCGCCGTTTTCCGTGTTGCAGGCAATAATCAGCGGAATTTTGCTGTTTTCCTGTAAAATCCGGTTCTGCTCATAGATTTCATCTGCAGTTCCCGGATTGTAGCGGATGCCGCCGATGTGATAATCCTTCACGGTCATCTTCAGATATTCCTCGGTACGGGCAGAGCCCATGTTGAAAAATAACTGGCCGATTTTTTCATCCACTGTCATATTTGCAATGGTGTCTTCCACCCATTTGCAGTCCTCATCCGACAGATAAAAGGGCTTCCCTTTCATATCTACCATAATATCTCCTCCTTTTTGTGCTGCTCTTTGGACATCCCGGTATGACCAAATTTATTTTTCCCCCAGATTTTCCAGAAACTGCTTTTCTTTTTCCGTCTGGTACTGCCCGCCGTAGGAATCCTCCAGAAAGCGCTTCAGTCCGGTTTCCTGGAACTCTTTCCAGCTTTCTTCTTCCCTGCCCACTAAGACAGGATAAAAATACACTCCGTTCTGCCTTGCCGCCTCCAAATCTCCCGGCGCGTCTCCGCACATCAGCACATGTTCCGGCCGGTAGCCCCGTTTCATCAGTTCTTTAATACAGTATGATTTGCTGCCGGAATTCTGGGCAAAAACCGCGTCGGTATATTCCAAAAGTCCGTGAAGATCCCACTCTTCCAACACTGCCCCCGGGTTGGCGCTGGATACAACGGCAATGTCTGCATCCCGCCAGGCTTTCTTTAATGCTTCTTTCACTCCCTCAAAGGGACGTTTTTCCTCTTCCGGAATACGCCCCACAGACTGGTTCACCGCAAGGCTCCAGGAAAGGGCTTTCTTAAGACATACGCTGTCCGCCTTCCCAATCTCCCGTTCCAGAGCGTCATTGGATAATTCAGCGGTTTCTTCCACCCATTTTTCCAAACGATTGAAATCTTCGATTTCACAATACTTTTCCCGGATTTCACCCAGGGATTTCACCAGTCCTTTGAAACGGTTCATTCCCCGGGTCATGGTATAGAGATTGAGTTCATTCCACCGGGCCAAAATTTCTTCCTTCCATTTTTCCAGTCCCCATTCCGTTACCATGCAGGGGCCGAAACAGCGGAAATGCTTAATATTCATGGTGTCCATCGCGCATCCGTCGCTGTCCACACAGATTAAGAAATCATTCCGTTTTGTATAGGCTGCAAATTTATCCGCCATAATTTTCTCCTTTTGCATATGCCAAAAATCCTTTTCAATTTCTCTTTTTACATATGCCAAAATCCTTTGCAGTTCCTTCTTTTACTTATGCCGGACATGCACCGGCAATGGTTTTTACCCCTTATGCCTTGCAGCCAGCTCCGCCACATTTTCTTCCACGCGTTTTTTATTCAGCGGATAAATAAACCACAGACAGAGGGCTACCAGCACAAATCCGATGGCAGGGGCGAGACAGGACATTTTAAAAATTCCCTCAGTTACATCCGGATCAAATGCCGTCGCCTGGGTATAGCCAATCATGGAAAGCAGCACGCCGGTCAGACCGGACGAAAGGGCCTGCCCCACTTTTCTGGCAAAGGAATATACCGCATAGATAGTTCCATCCTCACGGATGCCGTTTTTCACTTCTGCATCGTCAATGACGTCTGTAATCATAGCCCAGATTACCGTATTGAAAAATCCCATTCCCACATAAGCTGCTGTGAAGAATCCCACATAGACAAAAGGATTTAAAGGATGCACAATAAAACAGAGCACAAATACAACTGCCGAAACCACGCAGGATGCAATGGACAGCTCTTTTTTCCCAAACTGAGTGGATAATTTTACCGCCAGGGGCGCACAGATTAAAAGCATTGCCGCAGAGCCTGCCAGGGTAGAAGCCGACTGAGCCTGAGGGCTTCCGTAAAAGTTAGGAAACACAAATCCTGCCATTCCCTGCATGGTAAGCTGCGCCAGAAGCAGGGAAATTGCCGCTGCAATAATTCCAAGCAGCGAACGGTTGGTGGCCAGGCTTGCAAGCAGCCTTCCGATTTCCAATTTCTGATTATTGGCAGGAACCTCTACGCGCTCCCGCACAAGATTGAAGCAAAGCAGGTAACAGAGAATCGCCAGTACGCTGAATATACCTGCGATAATCGTCATACGGGGACCGGAAAGAACGGTGTTGCCGTTCACTGTCTCAAATGCAAACAGCGGCGTGCCTACTCCAATTACAAGTCCTGCAAGGGTCGCTCCGATGGTTCTCCAGGTAGACAGTTCCGCCCTGTCTTTGGGAGACGGAGATACAGCGGAAGCCATGGAGCCATAGGGAATATTGATGGATGTATAGAATATGGAGCCCCACAGTATGTAGGTAACCGCCATCCAGAACACCTTGAAGCCGTATGCCATATTTGCAAAAGACGACTGATAAATCAAAAAAGAAGCTATCGCTACCGGACCGCACATCCGTTTGATCCAGGGCCGGAATTTGCCGTCTTTGGTGGGCTTGGAACGGTCCACAATCTGCCCCATGGTAACATCGGTAAAAGCATCAATAAAACGGGCCGCCATCATCAGGCCCCCTACAAGCCCCGCGCTGATACCCATAACGTCTGTGTAAAATTTCAGCATAAAGCTGGATGACAGAATAAATGTGAAATCATTTCCAAAATCACCGAACATATAACCGAGCTTGTCTTTCATGCCAAAAGGCCGAACTGAAGAGTTAGAATCTGTTCCCATAATTTCTCCTCTCATTTCTGCAATTTTATTTTTTCATTAAAATTTCACTGTCTTTGCACTGCGCTGTTCCGCCCCAGAGCAGACTTTGAATCTGCAGTGCGGACAGAGATTCACACAGCGCTGTACAAAAGAGTATTTGTTATTTTTCCATAAATTATTCCTTATCAATCTGAATGAGCTGCGCATTCAGGCTTTCCACAAATCCTTCCGGCATCATGGAACCTGCCATCTTCGTCATATCCTCCGGCTTCATGTTCTTCATCATATCCCACATACCTTCGCCCGGAGACAAAGCAAAGTTTGTAGCCAGTTTAATGGCCTTAGCGGTAATTTCCATGGCTTTTTTGGATCTGGAAATTTCTTCCAGAGTGCAGCGCACACTGTATTTTCCTTCCGGAAATTCCATAGGCGCTTTCAAATCCAGATCTCCCGCCAGTTTAAACCAGTTTGCCACGCCTTCCGCCCGCTCATTTACTTCCGGAAGCACATAAATTTCCGGTTCTTTTTCCACTTTTTCAATGGTCATGCTGTCTTTACAGTCTCCTGCCACCGCAAGAACCGAATTGAAGCCGTCCTTTAATGCCACGGTAAATACAAATACTTTGTCCGCTGTCTTTACGCTTTCCAGTTCTCCGTTGATAAACAATGAAACTGCAGGCTGATTGGAGTACACCCGGATTTCCGTCGTTTCCCCTGCACGCTGGGCATACCGTCTGCCGCAGAGATGCACCATGGGTTCTTTGTTCCAGTATGCCTTGTAAATGTAATAGCTGTCCTTTTTCGTTTTCCGGTCCATGGTCACCAGGCCCTTATTGTTCCTTCCTGCAACGCCGCCTTCATTTCTGGCAGCGCATCCAAAGTCAAACATGTTCCATACATGACTGGACCAGAGCCAGGGCCGTTCCTCCAGTACTTTTGCCATATGCTCATGATAGAGGGCCTGATATTCCTCGCTGTAATCCTTGCATGCCGGGTTGGGCCCATGATAAGTGATGATTCCTTCGCAGCCGTACTCAGAAACTCCCATGGAAATCTCCGGGTGCTCTTTGTGGAAATTGTCAAACCACGGCCCGTTGTCCTCCATTTTTCCGCCGTACCATCCAAAATAATGATTGTAGCTTTCCACATCTGTAATTCCGTGAACCGGACTGTCGACAGGCGTCATGGACACATGGGCAATGGTGGTAAGCCTGGTCGGGTCCATCTTTTTGCACAGGGCGTTCAGTTCTTTATGGTTTTCTACCAATTGCTCTGAAATTCCTCCAATCAGAATCTCGTTGGAGATGCCCCAGAAGCAAATACTGGGATGGTTGTAATTCTGAAGCACCAGTTCTTTTAACTGGCTAATGCAGTTCTGATGGGCCGCAGGATCTTCATTCATTACGCTGATAAAGGGAATTTCTGCCCAAACCACAAATCCCAGTTCATCGCAGGCATCATAAAAATCCTGGGAATGCTGATAATGGGCCAGACGGATGGTATTTGCCCCCAGTTCCTTGATTATCTTCGCATCATTGTAGTGATCCTCTCTGGTCAGGGCATTTCCCTTATACAGAAGATCCTGATGACGGCTGACGCCCCTTAAAGGCGTTGGAATTCCGTTCAGAATAAATCCTTTGTCCGGATCGCAGGAAAAGCTTCGGACGCCTGCCCGAACGGAAACTTCATCATAGGCTTCATTTCTCCTCTGCAGCGTGGCGGTCACCGTATACAGATAAGGATTGCTGCAGTCCCACAATGTCACATCCGGAACATAGACCTCAACAGCCGTACTGTCTGCGGGCCGCACTGCGCCTGCAACTTCTTTTCCCTGGGCATCTTTGATACTGTAGATGACAGTAAAATTCTCGTCTGCATGCACCGGCCAGGATTCCAGTTTAAATTTAGCCCCGCCGCAGTCACAGGGAACTGCCGTCACCATGAATCCGCTGCTGCCCAAATGCTCCAGATCAAAATGGGCTTTCGGCACGCTGATTAAGTTCACGCCCCGGTACAATCCGCCGTAGAAGGTAAAATCCGCTGACTGGGGATAAACGCTGCTCTTATTCTCATTGCTGCAGGCAATGGCCAGAAGGTTTTCTCCTTCCTCCCGGCAGGCGTCGGTAATATCCACCCGGAATATGGAGTAGCCTCCTTCGTGGTAAAATTCTCCCTTTCCGTTGACATAAACGGTGGCCTGCTGCCCCGCCGCCAGAATTTCAAGAATAATGCGGCCGTCCGGCAGAGGCTGCACCGGAGTTTTAAAACTTTTGGCATACCAGTAACAACCTCTGTCATAGCTTCCGTTTCCGTCATGGCCGTCCACTGCATTCCAGGTATGGGGCAGATTCACGTCCTGCCAGTCCTCTGGCATAGTCACTGGCAGTTTTTCATTCTCTTTGGAGAATTTCCATCCCTCGTTCAGATTGATAATGTTTCTCATTTCTTTCCTCCTTGCTTTATTTTCTACAATATTTTTCCATATGGATTTGTTTTTATACGTCACTTTCCACAATTTGTACAGGCAATTTTTGCCGTACTTTGTAAGTTATGTATAGTGATAATCCTACTATATTATCTTTTTTTGGCGAGATACGATTTTTAGCATTTTTTGCATTATTTTTATTTTGCGTTGATTTCACCTGAAAAATGTGCAAAAATAAATAAAAAATTTTCCATTTTCTACATGAGAGGGGAGTCAGGAGGAAAGGGAAACTTATTCATATCAGAAAATTCCAGAACACACCCCAGAACAATCCATAAAGAAAGAAGTTGAGAAAAATAGAACAAGTATTACTGTCCTTTGTACAGGACTTACTGAAAAACAACACAATACCTGTGAACTGTATTACTCTGCCCTGCGAGGATTATTCCTGGCTGGATTACGGCCTGCGGGCTACCATTCTGGAAAATCACGACCATGAATTCATCCAGATGTACTTCAATAAGATAAAAACAAATACCATTTATTACCTGAAGGACACACTTCACTGCACCTATACCATTCTCCGTATTCCGGACAGTCCGATACTGATGATTTGCGGCCCTGTGCTGTTTGAAGAAATGTCCCCTGCAAGGCTGAAGGAAGTGTTTCGGAAAATGAAAATTCCAGAGAGCCAGCAGCCTGTACTGCAGGGATTTTACCTGCGGCTGACCTCCTTTCCCACACCAACGGTTTACAACAATATTTTTATTACACTGGGAAATTATATTTTCGGGGAAAATAAATACGAAATTATTTATGATGATTTTAACGATATGGACAGTTGGTATGAAACCTATGTCCACTACAGCAATATAGAAGATTCCCGGATGAATATCCGGATGATTGAAGAACGGTATGCCATTGAAGCCCAGATCTTAGATGCGGTAGCCCGGGGCAATGAATCCAAGGCCATAAACATCATTTCCAAACTGAATGGGCGCAATCTGCCGTACCGGCTGAACAGCAGCCTGCGGGACAGCAAAGACTACGCCATTGCTTTTAATACGCTGCTCCGCAAAACTGTAGAACAGACCGGCGTCCATCCCATTCACATTGACGCCCACTCCAACCAGAATGTCAAACTGATTGAACAGGCTTCAAGCAGAGAGCAGTGCAGCGCCATTCAGCTGCAGCTTGTACGCAATTACTGCCGTATGGTACGCAAATACACTCTTAAGGACTATTCTCTGCTTACCCAGAAAATAATGACTTATATCAGCGCTGACCTGACTTCTGATTTAAGCCTGAACGCCATGGCTGAACTTCTGAATGTAAACGCCAGTTATCTTTCCACCCTGTTTAAGCGGGAAGTGGGAATTCCTCTTACAGATTATGTCAACCGACAGCGGGTGGAACAGGCGAAAAAGCTTCTGACGGTTACGGACTTTCCGATCAAAAACATTGCGGAAAAATGCGGGATTCCGGACGTGTATTATTTCAGCAGAATGTTTAAAAAACGGACGGGATGTACGCCCAAGGCGTACAGAGAACAGGCTGGCCGATATTAAAACAGATTTGAAACATTGGCCCGGCAGATTCACATATATCTGATTTTGCCAAAAAACAGGAAGTCAATTTAACATTGGCCTCCTGTTCATATCTTACATTACTTAATTTTACCGGCTCATTTCTTCTTTTTATTCTGTCTTACAGCCAACGCCGATACAGATAGTAAAAATATTGCCGCTAATGCTGAGTAATTCATTGTTCCACCTCCTCTTACACCATCCTTAACACTCTTTGCTTTTGATTTGCATACATATCAACATATCTCTTTAATAAATTAGAAATATCTTTTAAAGCCATTACAAATACAAATCCTACTATCACTCCGCACAGATAATCCATTCCTTTCTCTGACAGAAAGATACATGCGGAATATACGCTGATGATCCAAAATACCGGCCTGAACGCTATTGCACTGAAACCGTACAGAAAAAGTATCGCTTTTTTGGCAAAACCACACGTCATTGTCCGTAGTTCCCTGGGGTTTAGTATTCCTATAAAAAAGGTTAAAATACTTTTATCCATCAAATTATCTACCTGCAACAATGCTGCTACAATCCAGTAACCGTCTAATTTTACAAACGGTATCAGATTAAATGCCACAAAACCGATATTTGCAAAATAGTAAAACATCAAAATCGGCATGTAAATACCTAAGCTGTCCAAAACAAAGTATAAAATGCATGCAATAGTTCCCATCGAATAGTTTACAAAAATTCCGGACACGGCAACTTCAAAACTTTTTTTCCTGTTTTTAAACATATAAATATCGCTCACATCGCAATAAAAACATGGAATCAGGAAAAACAGCATAATTCCCATTGACGATACCTTTCCGCCATTCTTATTACACGAAACCGCATGGCCAATCTCATGCAGCATGGTGGTTCCTGCCATTAAAAAATAAAAGACCGCATATTGCCATATTGAGAAATGCAAGCTGTCCTTGGCAGCTTTAAAAAACGCATCCGGTTCGGTACAGAGCAGATAAAATGCAAATACTGTCATCACCGCTATCATACTCGCGCCGGCCTTTGAAAATAAATTTATAACAGCAGACGGGATTTTGTAAAGAAAACGATCCGGATTAAATTCATATAATTTTACTCTGGTGACATCTCTCTTTTCAGTCCCATTCTCCTTATTTTCATCCAAAAATCCCCATTCATCGAATTTTTGATGCATGACTTGTTTTTCTGCTTCAGAAAGTGGTAATATATCTTCTAACGGAAATTCAGCAGGTTCCGTTTCAATGCACTCAAATAGATATTTGGTTTCTCGCTTTCCCATTTTGACATATTTCTTTGTAATGGTATTCTTTATTGTATACATATCACCATCCAAAAATACTATTTCCAAGTGATTGCAGAGCATACATCCTCCTAATTAAAGTCGGGGCTGCCGCATCAAGAACTTCTGCACAAGATACAGAATATCCAGCAGCCAGATGTATCTATATCTGGTGTTTATGACCTTTAATGCGACAGCCCATTACCATTTTCTGTTAAGTCACTATAACTGCTCCAATTGCTACTCCTGTGAGCACTCCGGCCGCGAACCATACGTCGCTTAACTCTTCTGCCACTTCCATTTCTTCAAACTTAGAGTTTGCTTCCTGGTTGTTCTTTTTCTTTCTGCGCTTCATATTCAATCAAACTCCCTTCTCTTAAGTGATTGCCACAATAGCGGCTACCATGCCTAGTCCTACACCAAGACCGGTCAAATAGTCCTGTGTATTTCCGAGTTCTTCCGCAGACTCCATTTCCTCATACTTATTTTCATCTACTTTTACTTCCATCTTCTTTTCTTCTAACTGGTTCATTTTATAATCCTCCTTTTTTAAGTTAAAACAACAATTGCTCCGATTGCTACTCCAGTAGCTACTCCCGCTGCAAACCATCCATCGCCCAGTTCTTCAACTACTTCCATTACTTCAAAGTTTACAGTCGGTTTATCACTTTTACTTTTCTTTAATTTCATTTTGCATTTCACCTTCCTTTCTTTATGGTTTTATTATAATACAGCTATAGCTGCATTAATAACTTTGCTATTACAACAAGTCCTGTAACTACAATGGCTCCTATACTTAAACCACCAAGACTAAATTCTTTCACTTCTTCCATTTCTTCATAGTATAACTTATGTTCTTTCTGCAGTTCATTTTTCATGTTATTCACCTCCTTATCCCGGCATAGTATTTTAAACTTTTAATTCAAAACTCGCCTGAATACTTTTCTCATCTTTTCTAAAAGCTGATCTATTTCACACTCATGAATTATGAATGGAAGAAACAATACTAAGCAGGAAGTCACATTTTCAATATAACTCCATTCCAGAACTACTCCATTTTTCTTCAGTAATTCAACAATTTTCAGTAATTTAGCCTGAGGTATTCTGATTCCCGTATCTTTATCCGCTAATTCAACAGCAAACATTAAACCCTTCCCCCGTATATCAAATATTTCAGAAAACTCACTTTTTATCTTTTTTTCAAAGTTTTTCCTAAAATAACTGGCCAAATTTTTAACCTGCTTCAAAATCGCTTTATCATTCCTTAAATACTCTTTCATCGTTGCAACACCGGCCGCACAGCTGAGTGCATTCCCATTTTGCGTTGACAGATGAAACAGCAATTCTCCTTTTTCCCGGAATCTGTCTGTCACTTTTTCTGAGACGGCAACAGCGCCTAACGGTAATATTCCATTATTGATGCCTTTTGACATAGTAACAATATCCGGCTGAAAGCCATATTGCTGATAATAAAACATTGATCCAGTCCTTCCGAAACCCGTTGCAACTTCATCAAAAACAATCAGTATATCTCTCTCATGGGCAAAGTCTGTAAGCCGCTTCAAATACCAGCCGGGCAGTGGAATCACCCCTGCGGAACCCAGTATTGGCTCTATCACAATTCCTCCCAGGCTTTCTTCATAAAGTTCTAACTCCCGGTCCAAACGCTCCTGCAGTTCCCCCGCGCCATTTTCTGTTACGCTGTTAAATTCCCAACAATTACAGAATGGAACGCTTAATTCCCGTATTCCTTCAACCAGCGGCGCATATCCCTCTCTTTCCTGGGCGTCATAGCTGCTGCATGACATGGAACCGTAATAACTGCCGTGATAGGAATTTTGGATAATCGCTATATCCCGTTTAAAAGGCTTCTCTCCCATACTGGCATATTTTCGTATTAACTTAATTGCCAGTTCTACCGACTCTGAACCGGTACAGGTAAACGCTATTTTATCAATTTTATCATGATGCATCTGCCTGAGCATATCGGCCAGTTCTGATGCCTGCTCATTGCTGAATTCGCAAGCATTTACATAACTGATCTTATCTAATTGAGCTGTAATATAACTTTTTATGTCCGGATTTGAATATCCCAGCGGAACATTCCACAACCCGCTGTTGGCGTCTATGTATGTTTTGCCTCTTACATCTGTTAAATAAATTCTGTCTCCAGATACAATTTTAATCTTTTCATCATCCGGCCTGCATAAAGGAAGCCAAATATTATTGCCCACTATCATCCTCTCCAATCTTTTTTATAACAAGCAGCCGAATCTGGGCGCCTTGACAGTTGATTTCATACTTATTATGAACTTCAAAGTTAGCAGATGCGATTAATTCATTTACCAATTCATCTGTAATAATAACTTTTTCTGAACTCGCAATACATTTTCTCTCTTTTCCATCTGAAAATGATTCCACATACATATTCACAACAGATTTTCCAGGAATATAATTATTAAACTCCTGCATCAGCATAAAATACCTGTCTGTTTCATTACACTGAGACATTAATTCAGTTTCATAAGTATTACCAAGATGCTGATCCCTGCGGTAATCAAACATAAATCTTCCATTTTCACTGAGCCACACGCTTATTTTTCTAAATAATAACTTAGTTTTTTCCAAATCGTCCGTCAGTAAACAGATAGTGGTGGAAGGCAAGATGATTAAATCATATGTTTCTTCCGTTTCATATTCAAAAATATCGCCTTCTATAACGTGTAACCGTTTCTTTATTTTATCTGGAAGAGGTTTCACATTTTCTTCATATCTTTCAATCATAGATTTCGATAGTTCCACACCGTCTACCTGAAAACCTTTCCTGGCAAGCGGTATCATATAACTGCTGCCGTCGCCACAGGCAATTTCCAGAATACGCTTTCCTGTACAATATGCATTCTCTGCATAATATTCGATTTCTTTCGTTACAGCATCTAAATTAGTATATACTTTAGAAAAAATATCCTCATAAATGCCATATTCTTCAATCCGATCTCCCAATAATGATTTTATCTCCTGAAATATTCCAAATAACTCACTCATGCAATCATGCCGCCTTTCCTCAACATTTCATATCCATTTGCAGCCAGGGTTCTGGCATCAGACACAGGAATATGATATTTTTCTGCCATACTGACTGTTACCTTTTCTTCCGATTCTCCCAAAGCCCAGGCTTCAAGCAAAAACACATATTTCCGCTCAATTTTTATCAGCGTGCCCTTCATCAAGTGCATGAAATAATATTCTTCACATTTTTTTAAGATACAAACTGTTCTGTCTATTGGTTTTGCCTTTTCCTTTACGGGATATTCAAAACAATGTACGCTTGACGAAATTTCAATTTTCTCCATGTCTTTAAAAATAAAACTGTGCCGGCTTATAAAATTTACAACTTGTCTTTTTTGCAAATACTCAGCTGCATATGTAAATTCCTGCAGGAATTTACAATACATGTTTTTCTCAAATGCCTCCGGCAGACAGGCACATTTGGAACAGTATAAACTCATTTCACAATTTGCACAGTTTCTCGTAATCATGGCCCGATCCGCTAATTTATTTGCGGAAATCAACTGCATATCCAATTCTTCTTCTGCTTCCATTAACAGCTGAGAGGACGTCAAACATGGCTTAACATAGTTATCTTTTACGGAATATCTGGTTAATCCCTTTAACGTACATTGATTTGTCCAACGGCATTCATCAACCAGCCGTCTTTTGACAGTATCAATACTGCCGGAGTTTTTAAAATGCTTTAACTCCTCTTTAAAACACTCCAAATCTGCAGGCTGTTCAATTTTCAGATAATACGCTGTCTCCTTCTTTAATAAATTTTCTTTTTCAAGCTCTTTAAACTGTGTATATGTACAAACACATTTCTGGTAAGAATAAGGCGAATCGTCAAATTCCACGCAATCTTCCTGTATCTGATGACAATGTGCAATCAAATCCAAAGAACATTCCTTCTTTTGGGAAGCCGCCGTGTTCTGAATAAAAACAGCTCCATTTATATCAAGATACTCTGACATTTTCTTTGCATGTTCCGCTGATTCTATTCCAATATGCTTGGCCAGCGTGGACGACATTTGCTCCGGATAAATTCCTGTAACAAATGCTTCGTACCCATTTTTCATTGTTAAATAATAGCGCTGATCATATCTGTGCTCCGGAACAAAATCCAAAACAGGTATTTCGCAGCATTCGGCAAAATGCAGTTGTTCCATCTGCCTTAAATTTTCAAAACTCTCCAGCAAATATATTTTTTCCCTTCCATTGGAATATAAATAATTCTGAGCCAAACCAATTCCAACAAATATAATTTCTTTCCCGAATTCCGCCGACAGTCTTTGTCCAAGTTCACGCACCAGTTTTTGATTTTCACTATTGTAAAAGAAAACAACTTTTTCTTCCGGTTCTTCCAAAATAGTCTCTATTAACTCATCCATACTGTTCTCCTGGTTAAAAAATGGCGTATTAACACATATGTCCTCTGGTATTTCAGAACAAACAAGGTCGTTTTTAAACACATACCTCCCATTTTCATAACCAATTTTCACATAAAGTATCTCCATACGCTCTCCTTTCAGCTAATTGTCCAACCACCATCCACAATTAAATTTTCTCCTGTAATCATTCCCGCTTTTTCCGAATTTAAAAATATTGCCGCATCGCTGATATCTTTAGGCGTAGCATATTTTTTTAAGGGAATTTTATTCAAATATTCTCTTTTGGCCCGCGGCCCTTCCAGAATATCCTTATTTTTCTCAGACAGAATCATAGTAGGTGAAATTGTATTAACTCTAATTCCGTATTTTGCCCATTCATAGGCCAATTCTTTGGCCAGATGAATCATTCCTGCCTTGCTTGCGCAATATGCCGCCCGATTGGTATTTGCAACAACTCCATGTTGTGAAGCTATCCCGACAATGCTGCCTCCCTGGTTCAAAATCATATTTTTTGCAACACATTGCGCCATTAAGAAAAATCCTTTTAAATTAATTTCTAAAATTCTATCCCACATTTCACCTGACAGTTCCAATGAAGGAATCAGTATATTGATTCCAGCCAGATAAAACAGAGAATTAATCTGATATTTGTCTCCAATGAACTTTCTAAAATGCTCTATTGAATTTTCATTTTGTATATCCAGCTCAAAGGAATCAATCCTTTGAGTTGGATAGAAAGTCTTTATCTTTTTTTCCATTTCTTTTAATTCAATATAACGTTCTGATGTTTCTGTCAAAATCAGTCTTTTATATTTTAAAAGCAATTCCGGAACCAGCGCTTTGCCTATACTGCTATCGGCTCCCACAACAACTACTGCGCTTTCTTCTGCCGATCCATTTGAGAAATGATGGTTTTCTGACACCATAGCTTATAACTCCTCTTCTATATATTTTGCTGCAGATAATGGCCACAACAATTGTTTCCATAGCCATCACTCCCACTCTCAACAGGAACTCAGGCCATGCCATAATGCTCAGATCCGCAACTACAAATGTCATAATGGGTGAAAAGAATGGTGCATACGACAATATTTCAATCCAGCTTCCACTCAATCCATTCATAACGGCAATGCTTAAAAAATATACTGCCAGTATAACAATCCCAATTGGCATTGTTAATTGTGTGGAATCCTGTGCATTATCGGCAAATGAAGCAACTGCAGCAAAAGCAAATGCATACATTATAAAGCCAAACACAATCGATATCGGCAGCAACAGCAGCGCCTCCATCTTTAACGAGCCAAATAAAGACAAAATTAAATTTTGCGGCATTTTTACAAAGATCTTAAGTCCTAAATAAAATATTGCCCAAATTCCAACCTGGGTCATAATGCCCAATACATAAGCAAGAATTTTTCCTCCCAATAATTCCAATGGTTTCACATAACACAAAAGTGTCTCTATAATCCTCGCGCTTTTTTCTTCCACAATCGAATTAGCGATATTAGTTCCATAAATTAAAATTAGAAGAAATAATATAACCACAATTAGAAACTGCAATATAAAAACTGCATCCTCTGGGGGTATTTGACTGCTCACCGCTATTTCCTCCACAGCTTCCTGCTGCGCTGTTACGCTGTCCCCTGACATCAAAGATGAAATTTTATCGTACTGGGTTGAGAAAATAATTCCTGCAATTCCAAGTATTGCAATAAACATAAACCATTTTGATGTTAACACCTGTATATAAGTGAACCACACCACGTTTCTCATTTTATTTTTCATAATCCGACAACTCCTTTATAAAAATAGATTGAAGGGTACATTTCTGTTCCTGAATTTCTATTATGTCTATCCCTTGGGCAAACATTTCCAGATAAAGTTTTTGAAGTTTTTCCTGGGTATCATAGTAAACTTCAAAACGCATGCCATCTCTTTTTTCCAGTTTCAAATTTAAATCCTCTAAAAGATGCGTAATATCCTTTCCTGCATGGATTACCACCACATGTTCCCTGGAATATTTTTCAATAAGACCGTCTACTGTGTTATTTTCAACCACATTTCCTCTATTAAGCATTACAATCCAATCACACATCTCTTCCACATCCTCCATCCTGTGGCTGCTGAAAAGAATTGTTGCTCCACGTTCCTTAAGCTTCAAAACAGTCTTTTTAAATAATTCAATATTTACCGGATCTAACCCACTAAAAGGCTCATCTAAAATTACAATTTCCGGCTTATGAAGAATTGCGCTTATCAGCTGTATTTTCTGCTTGTTTCCTTTTGAAAGGGTTTTTACCTTTTTATTGAGATAACCGGGTATTTTAAATTCTTCAAGCATCCGTTTTATTTCCCTTAACGCAATGTTTTTTTTCATACCGTTCAGCATTGCAAGATAAAGCAGCTGATCTTTTACCCTGGCATTTACATACAATCCCCGTTCCTCCGGGAGATATCCTATACTGACATTTTTATTTTGAATCTGCTTTTCATTAAAAGTAATTTTTCCACCGTCTGGTTCAATAATACCCATAACACTCTTTATGGTTGTCGTTTTTCCAGCACCGTTTCTTCCAAGAATTCCGAGAATCTGCCCGTTATCTATCTTGAAAGAGATATGATTAAGGGCTGTAAAATTCCCATATGTTTTGGAAAGATTTTCAATTTTCAATCCCATACACTTTTCTCCTTAATTCATCTTTTTTCTTAGATTTGTTTTCGCTGTTCTGAATGTAAGTAAATTATAATATCTTTCTTCCAGTTTTCTTAAAAGAAACATTAAAAGTTCTTTTTGAGGGAGTAAATGTAAATTTTCAAATAATTAGTTACACTTAAACTGTATAAACGTCAACAAATTCTGGAAACAGCATTGATTCTTGCACTGAGAATGATACAGAATGGTATTCATGATTGACAAAGAAATGCCTGAATCTCTGACTTTGCAGCGATTGTCAACAGAACATAAATTTCCTAAACTGATTTTCGTAAACTGCAAACAGGCTTTCGGGAATATTCCCAAAAGCCTGTTAAGGTCGTATATCTATAAAATTGTCCCGCCCCCCACCACAATCTCTCCATCATAAAACACTACAGCCTGTCCGGGGGTAATGGCTCTTACCGGTTCTAAAAACCGGCACACGGCCCGATCCTCACCGATTTTCTCCACCCGGCAGGCGGCTCCTTTGTGATTGTAGCGGATTTTGGCCGTCACTTCCAGTTCCCCGTTCAGATCGGGAACCGACATAAAATTCAATTGATTGCAGTACAGAAGCTCCCCAAAAACCTCTTCGTTGGTTCCAAGAACCACCTCGTTGGTTTCCGGACGGATTTCTGTCACGAACACCGGATATCCCATGGCAATGCCAAGTCCCTTGCGCTGTCCGATGGTGTAATGGGTAATTCCTTTGTGCTGTCCTAAGATTTCTCCGGCCCTTGTCACAAAATTCCCCGGCGGAGGCGTCTTTCCCTTTTGCTCCCGTTCAATAAATCCTGCATAATCCCCGTCCGGAACAAAACAGATTTCCTGACTGTCGGGCTTATTTGCTGTCCGCAGGCCGATTTTTTCCGCCATGGCCCGGATTTCTTCCTTGGTATAATCCCCCACCGGCATCAGCGTATGGGCAAGCTGATACTGGGTCAGATTATAAAGAGCATAGGTCTGATCTTTCGCTTTTGCAGCAGATTTCTGCAGCGTATACCTTCCGTCAGAACACCGGCGGATTCTGGCATAATGCCCGGTGGCAATATAATCTGCGCCAATGTCCATACTGCGCTTTAACAGAGACTCCCATTTCACATAACGGTTACAGGCAATACAGGGATTGGGCGTACGGCCCCGCAGATATTCCGCTGTAAAATAGTCTATGACATGCTTTTTAAATTCTGATTTAAAGTTCATTACATAGTACGGAATCTCCAGCATTGCGGCCACGCGCCTGGCATCCTCCACCGCAGAAAGGCCGCAGCAGCCTCCCTGCTCCTGCTGAAGCTGCTCTTCTTCCTCCTGCCAGATCTGCATGGTGACCCCGATGACCTCATATCCCTGTTCTTTTAACAGCCATGCCGCCACAGAGGAATCCACGCCGCCGGACATTCCCACCACTACTTTTTCTTTTTTCATAAACGTTGATCAGGATTTAATAATCCTCTTCCTCTTCTTCCTCACTGATATCGTTCTTGGGTTTCTCCAGGCCTTCGATCTTTATGCCGTTTTTCTCCGCATAATCCCAAAGGGCTGCATGGATAGCTTCCTCAGCCAGCAGAGAACAATGCACTTTCACCGGCGGAAGTCCGTCCAGAGCCTCCATTACCGCCTGATTGGTTACCTGCAATGCTTCCTGTATGGTTTTTCCTTTCACCAGTTCGGTAGCCATGGAGCTGGTGGCCACAGCAGCGCCGCAGCCAAAGGTTTTGAATTTCACATCCTGAATGATCCCGTTATCGTCAATATCCAGAAAAATACGCATAATATCGCCGCATTTGGCATTTCCTACTGTTCCCACACCGCTGGCGTTCTCAATTTCTCCTACGTTCCTCGGATTCTTAAAATGATCCATTACTTTTTCACTATACATTGTTTTTCCTCCAGATTCTTTCCGTATCATAATTCTGCCGGGCTGTCAGCCCTTAGGGCTGTTCTTTTTCATATAATCTTCATAAAGCGGAGACATCTCCCGAAGCTTTTTGACAATCTCTTTCACCGCATCCACTGTGTAGTCAATGTCCTCCCTGGAAGTCTCTTCTCCCAGGGTAAGCCGCAGGGAGCCATGGGCAATTTCATGGGGCAGCCCGATGGCCAAAAGCACATGGGACGGGTCCAGGGAACCGGAGGTGCAGGCAGAGCCGGAGGACCCGCAGATGCCTTTCATATCCAGCATAATCAGCAGGGATTCTCCCTCCACAAACTGAAAACAGATATTTACATTATTGGGAAGGCGGCTGGTTCTGTGTCCGTTGATCCGGCTGAAGGGAATCTCCTTCAGTATGCGTTCCATCAGATAATCCCTTAATTCCCGCTCTTTGGCTGTACGGGTTTCCATATTGGCCATGGCAAGCTCTACTGCCTTTCCGAAGCCCACAATGCCCGGCACATTCTCGGTTCCTGCCCGGCGTTTCCGCTCCTGGGCGCCGCCATGGACAAAGGAACGGATTTTCACGCCTTTTCGGATGTACAAAAAACCGATGCCTTTGGGGCCGTTTAACTTATGGCCGCTGCTGCTCATCATGTCAATATTCAGTTCGTCCACATGAATGGGCACCTGGCCGAATGCCTGTACTGCATCGGTATGGAATAAAATGCCCTGTTCTTTTGCAATTCTGCCGATTTCTTCCACCGGCTCTATGGTTCCGATTTCATTATTTGCAAACATAATGGAAATCAGAATGGTATCCGGCCGAATGGCTTTTTTCAGTTCTTCTAATTTTACCACGCCGAATTCATCCACATCCAGATACGTAACCTCAAAGCCATTTTGCTCTAACCACTGACAGGTATGCAGCACTGCGTGATGCTCAATCTTACTGGTAATTATGTGCTTTCCCTTGTCCCCGTATGCTTCTGCCGCAGCTTTGATGGCCCAGTTATCGGACTCGCTTCCCCCGGCAGTAAAATAAATCTCATTTTCTTTGGCGCCGATGGCATTGGCAATTATTTCCCTTGCTCTGGAAACCGCCTCCTTGCTTTTTCCGCCAAACTCATATACCGTAGATGCGTTTCCATAAAACTCTGAAAAATACGGAAGCATGGCTTCCACTACTTCCGGCGCTGTTTTCGTTGTTGCCGCATTATCCAGATAAATCATTTTTCCCATATTTTACACCTCTGTCTTAGAATTCTCAGTCTGCCTTTTGCTTTCCTTCACCAGTTCTCCAATATAAATGCTGTTCACCGTATCATTGATGCTGTCGTTGATCCGCTTCCAGACAATTTTGCTGACGCATTGGGAGGAGCCGCTGCATGACGTCTCTTTGTTATCGTCAATTCCCGCACATTCTACCGGGGTCAAATCCCCCTCCAACACCCGGAGCACATCTCCCACGGAAATTTCCTCCACCGGCTTTGCCACCTGGTAACCGCCGTTGATGCCCCGGACGCTCTTTACAAGCCCAGCCTTTTTCAGCTTCGCCATCAACTGTTCCAGATAACTGACGGAGATCTCCTGGCGCTGTGCAATGCTGTTTAAAGAAACCGGTTCTTCTTCTCCGCAGACTGCCAGATCAATAAAGGCCCGCAGCCCATATTTTCCCTTTGTAGATAATTTCACCCTGTCACCTCTATTAGAAATGCTGTCCTTTTGCCCAATACAAACATACCCTGACCACAGTTTGCACTGCCTGCCGGTTATCCCTTTTTTAATCCCGAGTATTTTAGTCGGAATTTAGTACAATCGCATAGTACCATGATTTTATTCTGCTGTCAAGTTTATTTTTTATGTATTATGGTTCCCGTTTCCACATACATTGATAATAATCTTCAATAGAATTATGGTGACTTTATGAAATTAACTTCCATGCGCAGCCATCCTCTGATTACAGGCACACTGCTTTTGACACTGTCGGGGCTGCTTTCCCGGCTGATCGGCTTTTTCTTTAGAATATTCCTCTCTCAGCGAATTGGTGCAGAGGGGATGGGAATTTATCAGCTCACCTTTCCCATTCATGTACTCACAATTTCCCTGACCTCCTCCGCCATACAGACCGCCATTTCCCGGTTTGTGGCGCAGGCTGTCATCGCTTCTGACAATCCCGGCGCAGACTCCGGCAAAAGCCGTTCTTTCTGCAATGACAAGTGCTACCTGACTGCCGGGCTGACGCTGTCCTTATCTCTTTCTGTTTGCTGTATGGTTTTTCTGTACCGGTTTGCCGGTTGGATTGCCGTCAGCTTCTTAGAAGAGCCCAGGTGCGCGCCGCTGCTTCAAATCCTGTCCTTTACCATCCCCTTCGGCGCCATCCATGCCTGCATCAACGGCTACTTCTACGGCTTAAAGAAAACCTTCGTTCCGGCCGCTTCCCAGCTGCTGGAGCAGGCGGCGCGGGTTGCCAGCGTATGGCTTTTCTTTGAAATCTCCATGGAAAAGCACAATGCCATTTCTTTAAGCCTGGTAACCTGGGGCATGGTAGTGGGCGAACTGGCCGCCACTTTGTTTTCCGTCAGCTTTCTGCGCCGGAAAAAGAATCTGGGCAGCCGCCTTCTGGCCATGAAACAGATTTTTTTCATGTCCTTTCCTTTAAGCGCCAACCGGGTTCTTGTAAACATTCTGCAAAGCATGGAAGCTGTTATGATTCCGGGGCAGCTCAGGCTCTACGGCTACACCAACTCTGAATCCCTAAGCGTGTACGGCATTCTCACCGGCATGGCCCTGCCTATGGTGCTGTTTCCTTCGGTGCTCACCAACTCCGTATCGGTCATGCTGCTGCCTGCCATTGCGGAGGCCCAGGAAAAAAAAGAACACCGTTACATCCTGACCCTGATCAAAAGAACCTGCTTCTACAGTCTGTCTCTGGGCTTTGGATGCACGATGCTGTTTCTGTTTCTGGGACGATGGATGGGGCAGTTCCTGTTTGGAAATGAGCTTGCCGGCACCTTTATTGTCATTTTAGGATGGATTTGCCCCTTCCTGTACCTGTCCACCACCCTGCACAGTATTTTAAACGGACTGGGAAAAACCACTTCCACCTTTTTCCTGAATGTGACAGGACTTGGAATCCGCATTGGTTTCGTCCTGTTTCTGATCCCCGCGGCCGGCATCAAAGGGTACCTGTGGGGAATTCTGTTCAGCCAGGCGGTCATGGCTGCCGGCGCGCTGTTTTTACTGCTGAAAAGGAATTCTTACCGAAATTAAAATTTCCGGAACTCATTAATGTCATTCACAAGCTCCCGGACGCAGCGAATCTGATTTTCAAATACGCCGGCCTGATACAGATTAATTAAAATCATTCCCAGGGGCACTGCAATGATCATTCCTGCAATGCTGCTGACTTTGTAACCGATATACATAAAAATCAGCGTTGCCAGAGGATTCATGCCAATGGTGTCTCCCACAATTTTGGGCTGAATCACCTGCCGCACAATCTGAGTCACGGCGTAAAGTATCATCAGGCCGATGGCAATCTGATAATCGCCGGACAGTATTTTAATGGCTGCCCAGGGCCAAAGTACGGTTCCCGTCCCAAAAAAGGGCAGCATATCCAGAAATGCAATGAGAAAAGCCACCAGCAGCACAAAGTCTACCTTCAGAATAAAAAGTCCGATCACCAGCAGTACATAGACCACGCCCATGATCTTAAACTGCGCTTTGAAATAACCTCCCACTACCCGTTTCAAATCATTGATCACCCCTGCCGCCTGATTCCAGACTCCGGAGGGGGCGGCCTTTTTCAGCTCCGCTAATATTGCATCCCGCTCCGCGGTGAAGAAATAGGCGGAAAGAAGGCTCATAATTATGGCGACCAGTGTCCCCGGCACATTTTTGACAAAATTCCCTGCCGCGTCAAAGGTTGGTTCTCCGATGGCCTGAACCAAACCGCCCAGGTATCCAGTCAGCTCCGTACCGGTTTCTTCCAGATTTTCCTGGGTGTCTTTGGGCAGGCGGTGATAAAATACTTCCAAATTCTCACCGATTTCCTCAAAATCTTCCTGAAGGTTGGCATACATCTGGGGAAGGTTGGTAATTAAATGCCCTGCCTCTGTCACCAGACGGGAAATTCCTAAATAACCCAGTCCGATGACAGCCGCCAGTACGCCGATAATAATCATCATAGAACCGTGTTTTCTGACAATTTTCACTCTTTTTTCCAAAAAACGCACCAATGGATTGGCTATCATGGAAATAATCCACCCAATCACAAAGGGCATAAAAAATACCAGAAATTTCGGCAAAAGAAAACACAGACATAAAATGGTAACCAAAGCTACCATTAAGTTGACCAGTATTTTTAAATATTTCGTAGACTGTTTCATGCTGCTGCTCCTGTTTCCCGCCGGACTTCTGCGATTCAAAAACCGGCAGAAGCCGGCAGGCATTTTTCTACCATTCTTTACGCTCTACTCCATAAGCCGTTTCTAATTCCTTTACTTTGGCGTCATAAGCCTCCTGCTGCCTGCCCTGAATCAACTGCTGATGAATCTGAGCCTGCACCTCTTCAAATGGCCGGACACTGGCTTCCTTTTTATCCTCCACCAATATCAGGTGACAGCCGAACTGGGTTTCCACCGGCCCGAGAACCTTTCCGATTTCTCCCTCAAAAGCTGCTTTTTCAAATTCCGGCACCATCTGCCCTTTGGTGAAATATCCCAGATCCCCGCCTTTGTCTTTGGAGGGACAGGTGGAGTATTTCCCGGCCGCTTCTTCAAAGCCAAGGCCCTGCTCTATCTCTTTTGCTACTTTTTCTGCCTCTTCTTTTGACTCAACCAGAATATGTTTCGCGCTGACCTGAGGTTTCTCCTGAAAAGCCGTCTGGTTTTCCTCATAATATTTCTTCTCTTCCTCTTCGTCGATTTTGATTCCCTCCACCACGCTGGTAGCCGCCATATGACTTGCTAATTCTACTTTTAACTTTTCTACCATTTCTTCATATTCCTGAGATTTGGTGATCCCTTCTTCCACCGCCATCCTGTGGAACAGATGAAAGGCGATTAACTGCTCCAACACCTGCTGCTTCGCCTGGGGACTGGACATATAAATCTGCTGCTCCGGCGGATAATTGCTGATAAGATGATTCAGCTCCTGTTCTGTAATCTCATGTCCTGCTGCTACTGCTAAAATTTTTTCACTCATGTTCTCTGCGCTGTTGCGCTTCCTTTCTATATAGTTTATCTCAATACCATTGCAAGATATTCGTCTAACCGGCATTCTTCCAGTTCTGCCACTAATTCTGAAAACAACCCCAAATTGCCGTCCACCGCATAGCTTTCCAATGCTTCGTAATATTCTAACCGATTCTCTTTCGCAATGGAAACAGGCAGAAAGCCCTCTGACATCAACTGGTAATTCATCAACAGCCTTGAAGCTCTGCCATTCCCATCCAAAAAAGGATGAATCTTCACAAATTCCGCATGTGTCCAGGCCGCATATTCAATTGGGTTTAACTGCTTTCTTTTCCAGGACAAATCAGCGTAAAAGTTCTTTATCTGGATATACATATCATTTCCGGCAGGAGGAACATGGGCCGCTCCGCTGATGCGTACCTCCTGATTCCGATAAATGCCTCCGGTCATAATATTCTCCATCAGCATATAGTGAATTTCTTTTGCAATCTCTTCTGTCATCTGCTGATGGGAGGCAACACATTTTTTCACATATCCATACGCCTTTTTATGATTTACCACCTCATAAATCTCTCTTAACGATTTCCCTCCGATAGAAATTCCATCCTCCAGAATGACTTTTGTTTCCATCAAAGTAAGAGAATTCCCTTCTATGGCAGTGGAATGATGGGTAAATGTGAGTTCAAAGTCCTTCTCATAAGAAGAAAGCGTCAGAGAATGAATCTTATGTCTGCCGGCTTCATACTTCTGTTTCTTTGATAATATTCTCTCATAATCCATCCTGTTTCTCCTTAAATAACCACAAAAACCCCTGTCTCATGCTATTCTACCATAAGGAAATACGTTCGTAAAGACAGGATACGGCAATTGAAAAAAATCCCGCTGCAGCAACATCGAACACAGAAATGCAGCGAAATTTTTAAAGATTATGTTTCCTTCCCCACACATAGGTCACAAAATAAATCACCGAGGCCAGTATCACGATGGCCGGCCCCGTAGCCACATTGACATGGTAGGAAACCACCAGTCCCAACACGCCGGAAAATACCGAAAACAAAATGGAAAAAAAATGATACTCCCGCATCGTTTCAGAAATATTCCGGGCAGAAGCAGCCGGAAGAATCAGCAGAGCATTGATAATCAGAATTCCCACCCATTTGATGGACACCATTACAATCAATGCCGTCAGCACCGCAAAGAGATTTTCCATCCAGGCTGCGGAGATATGACGGCTTTTGGCCAGTGTCCGATTCAGGCTCACAGCCAAAAGTTTATTGAATCCAAACAGCCAGAATACAAGTGTGATCAAAAAAATCAAAGCAAGATATAATATTTCCTGAGGCGTAATGCTTAAGATATCGCCCACCAGGATACTGGAATATCTGCTGAAATTCCCGCCTTTGGACAGGATTGCAAGCCCCAGCGCAATACTGAAGGAGGAAAACACAGAAATCACCGTATCTGTGGACGCCGCCACACGGCTGCTGATCTGATTCAGCAGCAGCGCAAACACAACGGCAAATATCACCATGGAAAGATTGGTATTTTTCACGCCAAACACCACACCCACGGCAATGCCTGTCAGTGCGGAATGACCCAGCGCATCGGAAAAAAACGCCATTTTCCGGTTGACAATCATCGTTCCCATCAGCCCGAACAAAGGCGTAATAATTAAGACTGCCAAAAAGGCATATTTCATAAAATCATATTGTAACCAGGAGAACATTTTCATTTCTTAATCTTACTCCTTTCTGCCTGAAATACTTCGGCAAACTCCTGGCTCTGGAACACTTCTTTCACACTTCCCTGCCGCAGCACTGTTTTATCCAGAAGAATTACCTGATCCGCATACCGTCTGACATACTCCAAATCATGGGAAATCAGAATAACCGCCAAATCGTAATTTTCCTTGAGCCGGTAAATGGTCTGATAGAACAGCTCCATGCCGTTTTGATCGATTCCTGAAACCGGTTCATCCAACAGCAGCAGATTAGGAGAATCCAGGATAGCCATGGAAAGCAGCACCCTCTGCAGCTCCCCGCCGGACAGGTTGCAGACCTGCTGATCCAACAAATAATCTGCCTCAAATATTTTCAGGCACTCCTGGATTTTTTCTGATATTTTCCTGCTTTTTCTCAGAAAAACCGGCGCATTGCTGTGATAGGCAGCAATCATATCATAAACGCTGACAGGCGTCTGCTTCTCAATATTCAACGCCTGGGGGACATAGCCGATTTTCAGTTTTTGAATCTTTCCGTTTTCCCGATCCTTGAATTCAATGGTTCCCGTATGCTCCATTTCTCCTAAAATTGCACGAATCAGCGTGGATTTTCCTGCTCCGTTGCGCCCAATCACTGCATTTAAGCTGCCGCAGTGAATGTGCAGGTTGATATCCTCTAAAATGATCTGCTGCCCCAGCGACACCCCGAGATGTTTCACCTTAATGCAGTGAAGCCCGCAGGGTTTTATTATTTTTTGCATGTTTCATCTCCTAATCTAAGTCCTGAAATTCCGTCTCCTGAGTGAACCTTTCCTTCCAGGGCCTCCGCTCAGTTTCCGGAACAAATCTGTCCTTTCAGGGCCTTCGCTCAGTCTCCGGGATAAACCTGTCCTTCCAGAGCCTCCCGCATTAAATCAATATTTTTCTGCATGGCCTTCAGATAGCTGTCCGGATGATAGTCTCCCCGCACCAGCATATCCAGATAGAACACTTGGCATTCTGTCTCCTGTTTCACTGTCTCACCCATATCTTTCCCATATAATTCCTCTGCCAATACAAGTGATACCTGATTTTTCTCCATTTCCTCCAGCAAATCCGCCACTTCTCCGGCGCTGACCTGCCGCTCTTCATCCAAATCCAGGCAATATGCCGTATGCAGGCCATACTGTTCTGCCGTATATTCATAGGCTTCATGAAAAATCACTGTGCTGATCCCTTCTGGATGATCCGCCCGGATTTCCTCAATCTGTCTGGTCAGTTCTTCTACCTTGGCGCAGTATCTTTCCCCATTTTTCTGATAAATCTCTTTATGCTCCGGATCTGCCTGACTGATAAAATCTGCAATATTCTTTACCATCTCCGCATATATTCTGGTATCCATCCAACCGTGGGCGTTCCCCTCTCCGTGATCATGAAGCTCTTCTGAATGAGCATCTTCTTCTGAATGGACATCTTCCTGCATCAGAGCTATTCCGTCTGTAATCTGACGGATTGCAAGCTTTGGATAGGCCTCGCCCACTTCTGTCAGAAACCCTTCAATTCCGCCGCCGTTTACCAAAAATAAATCTGCTCTGGATAACAGAATCATATCCTGGGGCGTCAGCTGATAGTCATGCATACATCCCGTTTGAGGTTCACTGAGATTTTCCAGAAGGATTCCCGGGCTGTCTCCCACCACATTTTCCGCAGCAATATAAACGGGATAGAAAGATGTGACAATCCTGATTTCCTCTCCTGCTTTGGTTTTCTCCTCCAGCTGCAGATATGCCTTAGTAAAAATACCGCTTGCCAAAGCAATGGCAAGCAGCATGCAACATACAAACCAGTATTTATTTCTTTTCACGCTTTCCTCCCTTTTTTGCAGATTTTTTTTTCTTTCCTGCCTGTTCCTTTTTCTTTTTCTGTCTTAATTTCTTAGGGAGATCCGCAGCTTTCCTTCTGGGTTTTCTTGCCGGAGCTTCTGCGGCTTTTTCCGGTATGGCGCCGGTTTCATCGGCAAAGCCAATTTCTCCTGCGTCAGAAATGTCTTTTTCCCCGGAAAATCCCAACAGTTCATCCATATAATCCCAGATTTCTTCTTTTCCCTGTTTGGTCAGGGCGGAATAGGGAAACAGCGGCGTGCCGCTTTTTAAATTCAGTCCTTCCTGAATCATTCTGATATGCTCCGGCAGCTTTCTGCCGCTGACTTTATCGGATTTGGTTGCAATAATAATCGGATTAAAGCCCTGATATACGATCCAGTCATACATCTGCCGATCGTTATCGGAGGGTTCATGGCGAATGTCAATCAGTAAGAAAACGGCCTTTAACTGTCTGGACGTATGCAGGTAATTCTCTATCATTTTTCCCCATTTTTCTTTCTCACTGAGGGTTATTCTGGCATACCCGTATCCGGGCAGATCCACCAGATACATACTGTTATTAATATTGTAATAATTGATGGTCTGGGTCTTTCCCGGCTGGGCGGATGTCCGGGCCAATGCCTTCCGGTTCATCAGGCCATTAATTAAAGAGGACTTTCCCACATTGGATTTCCCGGCAAAAGCCACCTCCGGTTTGTCTGTATCCGGCAGCTTACTGGTAATACCGCATACTGTTTCTAATTCCACTGATTTAATGACCATTGCTTCCCTCCTGTATCATTTCACCAAAGCCACATCCAATACCTGTTCCATATTTTCCACAAACACAATTTCCAGTCCTTTTTTGATTTCCTGGGCAATCTCGCTGATATCCGGCTCGTTCTTCTTCGGCACGCAGATGGTCTTGATTCCCGCATTTTTGGCTGCAAGTGTCTTTTCCTTCAGACCGCCGACGGGAAGCACTCTGCCTCTCAGCGTAATCTCTCCTGTCATGGCCACATCTTTTCTGACCTTCCGTTTGGTGATGGCTGAGAGCATGGCGGTAGCCATGGTAATTCCGGCGGAGGGCCCGTCTTTGGGCACGGCCCCTTCCGGAATGTGGATATGAATGTCCCATTCCTGGAAAAATTCCTTGTCAATTTCATACTGTTCGCTGACGGAACGGATATAACTGATTCCCGCCTTGGCAGATTCCTTCATCACATCGCCCAACTGGCCGGTAAGCTGAAACTCTCCCTTGCCCGGCATAATATTTACCTCAATCTGCAGGGTATCCCCTCCTACACTGGTCCAGGCCAGACCGCGTACAATTCCGATTTCATCTGTTTCATTTATTAAATCATAATTATATTTTTCTTTCCCAAGTAATTTTTCCAGACTGTTCTCTGTTATTTTTACCGTCTTTTTATTTTTCTGATATATCTCGCGGGCAGCTTTTCTGCAAATCTCACCGATTTTCCGCTCCAGGTTGCGGACGCCGGCTTCTCTGGTATAACCGCGGATCAATTTCTCCAGGGCATTGTCGCTGATGGACAGCTGCCCTTCCTGCAGACCGTTTTTCTCCATCTGCTTGGCAATTAAATGTTCTCTGGCAATATGGGCCTTTTCATTCTCTGTATAACTGCTGACCTCAATAATCTCCATACGATCCAGCAATGGCCTTGGAATGGTCTGCAGGGAATTGGCTGTAGCGATAAACAGCACCTCTGACAAATCCAGGGGCAGCTCCACATAGTGATCCCGGAACTTGCTGTTCTGTTCGCTGTCTAATACTTCCAACAGGGCAGAAGCCGTATCCCCTTTGTAATCGCTGCTGATTTTATCTATTTCATCCAAAAGCATCAGCGGGTTGCGGACGCCGGCATTTTTCAGTCCATTGGCAATCCGGCCGGGCATGGCTCCCACATAAGTTTTCCGGTGGCCCCGGATTTCCGCCTCATCCCGGACGCCGCCCAAGCTGATTCTCACATATTGCTTATCCAAAGCCCGGGCCACAGATTTGGCAATACTGGTTTTGCCTGTGCCGGGCGGGCCCACCAGACAGATAATCGGGCTGTCGCCTTTTTTGGTGAGATTCCGCACAGCCAGAAATTCCAGCATACGCTCTTTTACCTTTTCCATTCCATAATGATCCTCGTCCAGAATCCGTTCTGCATCCTCCAGCTTCTTGTTGTCCTTAGAGGCCCGATTCCAGGGAAGCTCCAGAATGGTTTCAATATATCCGCGGATCACTGCGCTTTCAGAGGAATTCATGGAAACATTCTTAAAACGCTCAATCTCTTTTTCAAGCTTTTCCTTGACTTCCTGGTCTGCATCCAGTTTTTTACATTCTTCCAGATAGTTGTCTGCCTCGGATACGGTATTGTCCTCTCCCAGCTCCTCCCGGATCAGCTTCATCTGTTCCCGCAGAATGTATTCCTTTTGATTCTTGTCAACTTTTTCTTTTACCTTGGTCTGGAACTCTGTTTTGATCTGGATAATATTAATCTCATTCAGAAGGATAATCATCAACGTTTCATACCGCTCCTGTATGGTCTGCGCTTCCAGAATCTTCTGTTTCTCTTCAAATCCCACCGAAAGATTGTTTCCGATATAATCCAGCAGCTTCTCCAGATCTGTAATTTCCACCATCTGTCTTGCAAGCTCTTTTCCATGCTTTGGATTCATCAGGCAGTAACGGGTAAAGGTTTCCTGAATTCCGCGGATCATGGCGGCCTGAATCTCTGCCGGAAGCATCTCTTCTTCCCGCTGCAGAGGCTCCGCCTCTGCAACCAGATATTCTCCCCATTCCATTTCCTTCAGGCGGGCGCGGGTTTCTCCTTCCACCAATACCCGGACAACATTATTCTGTAATTTAATTACCTGCTTAATGACAGCAATAATGCCGATGCCGTATAAATCTTTCAGTTCCGGTTCTTCTTTCTCAACATTTCTCTGGGTTACCAGAAAAACGGTCTGATCTTTCATCATTGCAGCTTCCACTGCCCGGACGGATCTGCTTCTGCTCACGTCAAAATGTGCCACCATACCGGGGAGTATGGTCATTCCCCGTAGTGCCACTGCCGGAATATTTCTGTTCTCTTCCTTCATTTTATCTCTCCTCAGGCAGATTTGCTTTCACTGCCAAATGCAATTTCCACTGCCCGTTCATGTTCCACGGCTGCCTTTGTAATATTGCAATGGGTAATTGATTCATCTGAAGGCACCCGGTACATCAAATCCATCAGCACCTTCTCCACAATTGCCCGAAGTCCTCTGGCCCCTGTTTTCCGCTGCAAAGTTTTCTCGGCAATTGCCTCAATTGCCTCCTCTTCAAAGGTAAGCAGTACGCCGTCCAACTCAAACAACGCCTCATACTGGCGGATCAGAGAATTTCTCGGCTCTTTTAAAATCCGCACCAGGGCATCTTTGTCCAGGGCGTCCAGAGAAACGGTAACCGGAACGCGTCCTACAAACTCCGGAATCAGCCCGAACTTCACAAAATCCTGGGGCAATGCCTGTTTTAAAATCATACCCTGATCTTTCTCTCTTTTATCTGCAATTTCTGCGTTGAAGCCCATCGACTTCTGATCCATCCTGTTTTCCACAATTTTATCCAGACCTTCAAAAGCCCCGCCGCAGATAAACAGAATATTTGTAGTATCTATCTGTAACAATTCCTGCTGAGGATGCTTTCTCCCGCCCTGAGGAGGAACGCTGGCCACTGTCCCTTCCAGGATTTTCAGAAGAGCCTGCTGAACGCCTTCGCCGGATACATCCCTGGTAATGGATGGATTTTCCGATTTCCTGGTGATCTTATCAATCTCATCAATATAGATAATGCCTCTCTGGGCCCGTTCGATATCATATTCTGCCGCCTGAATGATTTTCAGCAGTATATTTTCCACATCTTCCCCCACGTAACCTGCCTCAGTCAGCGCAGTTGCGTCCGCAATGGCAAAAGGCACATTTAAAATACGCGCAAGGGTCTGGGCCAACAGCGTTTTTCCGCATCCGGTAGGCCCTAACATCAGAATATTGCTCTTTTGCAGCTCCACACCCAGATTCGGCGGCGCCAGAATTCTTTTATAATGATTATATACAGCTACGGAAAGAACCTTCTTGGCCTCTTCCTGCCCAATAACATATTCATCCAGGAATGCTTTTAACTCCACCGGCTTCAGAAGATTTATTTCTTCCAACTCTTCCTGCTGCTGCGGCATCGGTTCCTCTTCTTCTAATAATTCTTCTTCAATAATCTCTGCGCAGATATCCACGCATTCATCACAGATATACGCACCGTTGGGCCCTGCAATTAATTTGCGTACCTGTCCGTCTGTCTTTCCGCAAAAAGAACAGCGGATTCTGTCATCCAATCTTCCAGCCATTTCTTCACCCCATTATTCCATTTATTTTTATACCCGCAGTCAAATGATCCGCCGGCAAATTCCTATTTTTTAAAAAATGGCAAATCATCCGGCATATAAGTATGCGCCCGAGTATAATATTCACACAGGGGACAGTGGCAAAAGCGCGCTGTCCCCTCATTCTACTTTCTGTTTGTAATTACACCATCAATCAGGCCGTATTCTTTTGCCTCCTCCGCAGACATATAATTGTCCCGTTCGGTATCCGCTGCAATCACATCATACGGCTTTCCTGTATTCTCAGATAAAATTGTATTCAATCTGTGCTTGGTTTTCTGAATATTATCTGCAACAATCTGAATATCTGTTGCCTGTCCTTTTGCTCCGCCAGAGGGCTGATGAATCATAATCTCTGCATTGGGAAGGGCAAAACGTTTTCCCTTTGTTCCTCCTGCAAGCAAAAATGCTCCCATGCTGGCTGCAAGGCCAATACAGATAGTTTCCACATCGCACTTGATATAATTCATGGTGTCATAAATTGCCAGGCCGGCAGTTACCACCCCGCCCGGAGAATTGATATACAAATGGATATCTTTTCCCGGATCTTCCGATTCCAGAAACAAAAGCTGCGCCACTACCAGGCCGGCGGTTACTTCATTGACTTCTTCTCCCAGAAAAATGATCCTGTCTTTCAGCAGTCTGGAATAAATATCATAAGACCGCTCGCCTCTGCTGGTTTGTTCTACGACATAAGGCACTAAACTCATTCTAACTTCCTCCTTATTTTCAAATCCCCGGATACAGGACATCCGGCTCTTTAGCCGTCTGCAAATCCTGTCTCTGTTCTATTATTCTGCCTGTTCTTCCGCTTTCTCCACAATCAGCTCTACTGCTTTCTGAACAGCCAGGTCTTTCTTCATGGATTCCTTCTCACCGTCTCCCATGTACTCTTTCAGCTTATCCGCTTCCATGCCGTACATTCCGGCCATCTTCTCAATCTCTGCATCGATATCCTCTTCAGATACTTCGATGTTCTCTGCTTTGGCAATTGCCTCCAGCACCAGGCCGGACTGAATCTGCTTCAATGCATCCGGACGCATCTGCTCTGCCAGCTTCTCTTCTGTCATTCCGGTAAACTGCAGATACTGCTCAAGAGCCATACCCTGCTGTGCAATTCTGCTGGCAAAATTGTCAATCATGGAATCCACCTGGGTGTCAATCATGGCATCCGGAATTTCCATCTGTGCATCTTCTACAATCTTCTGGATTGCTTCTTCCTCTTTTGCACGTTTTGCTTCGTTCTCCTTACGCTCTGTCAGCTTCTTCTGAACGCTTTCCCTGTACTCCGCAAGAGTATCAAATTCTGATACATCCTGGGCAAATTCATCATCCAGCTCCGGAAGCTCCTTGGTCTTGATTTCATTGATCTTAACCTGGAACATAGCCGGCTTTCCTGCCAGTTCCGGGGCATGATATTCTTCCGGGAAAGTAACATTAACGGTTACTTCTTCGCCTGTATGTTTACCAATCAGCTGCTCTTCAAAGGTATCAATAAAGGAATGGGAACCGATAACCAGAGAATGATTCTCTCCCTTGCCTCCTTCAAATGCTGCGCCGTCTGTAAATCCTTCATAATCAATTACTGCGGTGTCTCCCTCCTGAATTGCCCGATCCTCTACAGTAATCATTCTTGCATTGCTCTCCCGTTCCTTCTCTACCTCAGCAGTAACTTCCTCTTCTGTAACGGAAACATCTGTCTGTTTCACAGCAACGCCCAGGTATTTTCCAAGGGTAACTTCCGGTTTCACGGCAACTTCCGCCGTGAAAATAAAATTCTTCCCTTTCTCTAACTGTTCCACGTCAATGGACGGACGGGAAACGATTTCCAAACCGGATTCTTCCGCAGCCTTGGGATATTCTTTGGAAAGAAGATCGTTCACAGCGTCATCATAAAAGATTTCCACGCCGTACATTTTCTCAACCATATGTCTCGGCACTTTGCCTTTGCGGAATCCCGGAAGGCTGATTCTGCCTTTCATCTTCACATATGCCGCCTGGATTGCTTTCTCCAGTTCTTCTGCCGGAACCTCTATGGTAAGTTTTGCCATATTCTTCTCCAAATTTTCTACCTGTACGCTCATTCCTATTATTTCCTCCTTAAATATATGTCGTAATCCTTATAATATTTTCCAATTATAAAGCTGATGCTTCTACTCACAATCATTTTGAAATTATATCACACTTCTATCGAAAATACCAGAACTTTTTTTCCTTATTTTAAATCGCGTCAGAACACCAATTCCTGCTGCACCACCTCAATCTGGGACACGCTCAGTTCCTCCGGCTCGCTGCCCCGCATATGCTCGCCTTTCAGGTACTGCATGCCCTGGCGGATGCCTGCCGCTACCAGGTTCAGCACATAAATATTGTCAAACCGGTTGTAAATGGATTCCCCGCCCAGCCCGGTCAGGCAGATCAGCTGGGTATTGGTCTTTTTCGCCATATCCATCAAAGGCTTCAGCAGATGGGAGGCATTGGTCTGGGCAAAGGGATTGTCCATCAGAAGCACCTTGCCCTCGTTTCTGTCTGCAAATATATCTGACTCATCCCTGCGCATATAATACAAAAGGCTTGAGAGGATGACAAAGGCTGAGAGAAACCCTTCCCCGCCGGAATTTCTGGCAACCTCCGCCCAGGTAATCGGGTACTCCCGCTGCTCCTCCACCTTGTACAGCCGGATCTGCACGTTTCCGATTCCCACCGTCGTGTCATACAGGTTCCTTGTGGTCATCTGAATGCCGAAATACTCCTGGGCATTCTCATTTCTGTCAAAAATTGCTATGCCCTTCTGGGTCAGCTCATCAATAAAATCCTCCAGCCTTAAATGGTAAAGGCTTTCATTTTCCTCCCAGGAGGGAAGCTGGAGCTTTAACATTTTCACCGGACGCTCCCGAATGGCAATGGTGGAATTATGGTCGATTTTTCCAAGGTTCTGGTGCACCTCCTGGAGATATTCCTCTAAAAGCTCCACAATCTTATTTTTCTCTTTTTCCACCAGGGAAATGTCCACCTCCAGTTTCTCCATCAAGCTCTGATAAGACTGTATGGTGGTGTCCAGCTGCCGCTGCACCTGTTCGGCATCTTTGGACAGTTCCAACATGGCTTCCAAAGGCTTCCGGTAAAAATCCTCCTGAAACTGCTCCAAACGCACAACCGCGTTTAATACATACACCAGCTGCTCTCTGGCTTCCCGCTGATCGCTCCGGTATTTATTGTAATCCCGCAGTAAAATCCCTTTAAAATTCCGAAGGCTGCCTGCATCCATTCCTGCAAAATCTTCCTGCCATTCCAGTGCTTCTTTCACCGGCAGCTCACTGTATTCCGCAAGGGCGGTCAGGTTCTCATTGTAGCTGTTCAAACGGTTCTGCAGCGATTTCCCAACTTTTTCCAGTTCCCTGCGCTGATATTCCAGCTGGTTTTTGCAGGCTTCAAAATCCTCGCTGCGGATTTCTTCTTTGGGCAGCGGGCAATCCTGGCCGCATTCCTCAGTCATCCGTTTGATACGCTCCTGCATCTGCTGGGTCAGCAGCGCTGTCTGCTTATCCTCCTCATTCCAGAGGCTCTCTTTGATTTTCAGCTTCTTTCTGCGGTCCTCCAACTGGATTTCCTGGTGCGTTTCCTCTCTGCGGCTGTAAACAATACCTGCCCACTGGTCTGAAGTCAGACGGTATTTTTCAGACAGATGGCTTAATTCCCCGCAGGCTTTCTGGTAGCGTCTGCCGCTTCTTAATTCCTGTTCCTCCAAAGACTGAATTTCCCGGGAAACAGCTGCGGTAACCGCCCGGTATCTGGCTTCTAATTCCGGCACCTCTTTTGGCAGCCTTCTTTTGATTTCTTCCGGAAGCTCCTGCAGGCTCTTTCCTTCATAGCTCTGATACAGGCCAAGCTGCTCCTGCTGCTTTTCCTGTTCCCGCTCCAAATCCGACTGGCGGTTGCGGAGGGTCTGCAGCTTCTCCTGAAGCTTTTCTTCCTTCAGCCTGGATAATTTCTGGCTCTCGGCCAAATGCTGCTCTTCTCTCTGGCACTTTTCCTGCTGCCTGCGGTCCTCCTGATACGCTTCATAAGCCTTTAAGACTTCCGCAAAATCCTGGTTCTTCTGTTCTAAAATCTCCGTCTGCTTTTCTGCAGTTCTGATTTCCCCTTCCAGGCCGGAAATTTCTTCCTGCAGGCCGGAAAGCTCCTGGGAAGCCTGCCGGATTTCCTGTTCCAGTTTTTGAAGCTTCTCTTCCGATTCCTGAAGCTGCTTTTGATTCTCCTGATAATTGTCCCTGCAGACCTGCTGATTTTTCACCTGCTCCTTCCAGGCGAAATAATCTCCGTATTCCTTCCTGCGGATGGCTGCCATTTCCTGCTTTTTCTCAATTTGACGCTGGATTTGGGCTAAAAGCTGCTGCAGTTTTTCCTCATCCAGAAGATTCTCATTAAACAGCAGGTAAAACCGGATGCCGGGAAATGCTATCAGATTGCCGTTCTTCTCTTTTCCCTGCTGCTCCAGGCTCTTTCTCAGCACAATCGGAATGGGAAATCCTGTGGGAATGCTGCCGGTCAGCCGGGACAGCTTCTCCGCTTCCCCCTCTGACAAAATCAGCGCATAGGGCAGGAACGGATGGCTTCTTACCAGCTCCCGGTTCTTCTGCCGGGAATAGCCGTTCTTTTTCAGCCACTCCATGCCGTAGACAATGTGGATACCGGCTTTTTCAAATTCCGCTGCCAGTTCCGGAGGCAGCTCCAGGACTTTGCCCTCGGTAATCCGCTGATATTCCTTCTGCAGTTCATTTTCTTCTTTTTCCAGATTCCGTCTCAGACTGTCAATCTCCAGAAGTTTCCGGTCTGCCGCCTGGAAAATTTTCGCTTCCTCAAATAATGCGGATTCTTCCAGTTCCAGATATTTTAAAATATCCCTGCGATCCGCAAGCTCTTTCTCATAGAGCTCCTGCAGGTTTTGCTGCTGTTTCCTTGCCGCGGCGGCAAAGGCTTTCTCCTCGTTCCGGCGGTACTGGCTGCGTTCCAGGCTGATTTTTCTGTTTTTTGCCTGCTCCAGTTCCCGGTTTTTGGAGGTTTTCAAACGGATTTGTTCTTCTATGGATCTCCGGCAGACCTCTCCAAAAATTTCAAGGCTTCCCGGCTCATATTCTCCCAGGATATTTCTGAGAAGTTGCTCCTGATAGCGGGCATTGAACTGCTCTTCTGTTCTGTCAAAGCTTCTGATTCTGCTTTTTAACTCTCCGGCCCGCAGCGCGTTTTTCCGCAAAGATTCCTCCAGTTCTTCCAGCAGCTTCTGCTCTTTTTGTATCTCTTCGGCAGTTTCCTTCCTCTGACGCTGATTTTCTTTCAGACTGGCCCCGACGTTTTCCAGGGCGGACTGATAATGACGGCAGAGAAGGGCGCCGATTGCCTTTCGTTCCGGCTCCAGATCCTTATCTTTCTCCCTGGCCACCGCAAGCTGCTGAGCGGCCAGCTCCCAATCGGCTTTTTCCTCATTTACTGCTTCCTGCTGCCTTGCGCAGAGAAACAGATTCAGGGTTGTCTGTATTTTTTCCGCTTCCCGTTCCAGGCCCTCTTTTTCCAGTTCAATCATATCCCGGTTGCTTGCATGGAATTTCTTTTCTTCCTCCAGGCGGTAATATTCTTCTGACAATTTCTCGTAATTCAGCCGTTCCATCTCCTGGCGGAGCTGTTCTGCCTGCTGCCGATTCTCCTGCTCTTTTCCTGCATATTCCTGATGCAGTGTTTCCAATTCCTGCCGGAAGCAGGCAATTCTGTTTTCCTGAGCCCCCACCTTCCGGCCGTTCTCCCGGTATGTCCGGTTTTTCTCTTCAATCTGTTCTGCTTTCTCCTGAAACAGACGGATGGTGTCCCGCCGCTTGATTTTTGACTGGTTATCCTTGTACTGGCCCACATATTTTTCCAGAATGGACTGGAATTCCTTCATTCGGTTCCGTTCTTTGTTCAGCTTATGTTCCACCGCGTCCAGAAACCATTTTTCCACCAGGCCCTTTTCATCCTTACAGTCTGCAAACAAATCGGACAGGCCCGATTCTTTCAGATTTACTTTTTTAATAATGGTTTCCCATTCTTTATAATTAATCTGGTACTCTGCCAATTTTTCAAAATACTGTCTGGACTGGGCATGGTTATTCATGTCAAAGCTGAAAAAATTCACCGCCCGATCTCTTTTGTAGCTTTCAAACAGCTGACGGCAGGCGGCAAAATTCTTGAGGAGCATTTCCCGTTTTCCCTTTTCCACCACAGGCAGACGGTGAATGTCCTGCAGACAGGAGCCTTTGTATTCACTGATAAAATTCACCATATCCAGATTTTCCAGGTTTCCCTCCTCCACCTCCTGGCTTTTGCGCACCATCATGCCTGTCATCACATATCCGGCTCCCTGCTCCAGCGCCCACTCCACCAGGATAAACGAAGGCTTTCCGGTGGTAAAATAGCTTTCAAATGGACGGTCTTTGGCGTCCCGGTACCGTTTGTGGACAAAGGGAGCTGTCATCATCTGCACCAGCACGGATTTCCCGCCGCCGTTTCTTAAGGACAGCAGCGTACTTTCCCCGTTAAAATGAAAGGTTTCGTCGCTGACGCGGATATTGTTATTGTTGTAATTGATATTAATCAGCCGTACCGCATTGATTTTACTCATGATTCTCTCCTAACACCTTCAGGATTCTCTGGTAATTGTTCTGATTTAACAGATTCCAGTCCATAAAGCTGTCCAGCTTCCTGGTGGTTTTTATCATTTCATCCTGCTCCACGTATTCAATCAGGCCCTGTTTCTGCAGAAACATCAGGATATGGTACAAAAATCCTTCCTTGGTGGTTCTTGCACGGGTGGATTTTTCATCGGAACGAAGAGCCTCATAGGCTTCCATCATATTGGAAAATGCAATGCCCTTCTGCTCTTCTTCCTCCTCTGAAACATTCTTAACCCCTTCCTTCAGCCGTTGGGAAATACAGTTCTGCAATTCGCCCACCCGCATGTATTCCCTGGATTTACTGCTGCTTCCCTGCCCGTCAAAAAATTCCACCAAAAGGGTAAGAATCACAAACTGGGACAGATAGTAATCCTTATCCGTACCGTTGGATTTACATAAGACCGCCTTCAGCTGAGTCTTGGAAAAGCCCAGGAAATTATTTTCCTCCTTGGGAATCAAATAAATGACATTGCCATAGCGTTCAATGTTGCACATGGCAATCTCCCCCTGGGATTTCACCAGGTTCTGCACAGACTCCTGCTCTGTGTAAGCCCGGTACAGCGCCTGCTCTTCCTCTTCCTGCAATTCATGATGCTCTAACAAATAATAGAAAATTTCCTGGCTCTGCCGGATCTCCTCACTTTCGTAGCCCATTTTAATCCTCCTCTGTAATTCGAATCCGCACATTGGAACACCGAATGGTTTTTCTCTCCCCGTACTCGTCCATCACATCCGGAAACACAACCACTGTTTTGTCCTCGCTCCGATATGTTTCTATTTTAACAATCCTTAAGAATTCCCGGCAGTTCTGGGTTAAATGCAAAAGCACCAGATTCAGCTGAAACTCTCCGGACTGCTCCTGGATATATTCGCTCTGTTCCTTCCGAAGGGCCGGAAGATCAATTTCTTTATTCCGAATCAGTTCCACCATAATTTCTTTGAATATTTCCACATTGGGAATCAATATCTTCAAATCTTCCTCTGACGTCTGTCCGGCAATCTCTTCTAAGGAAATTTCTCCCGGCTTTGACGCCTGCCGCAGCAGATAAGCAATGCTCTGCTCATAACGCCGTAATTTCTCCCGGCGGAGCATTTCCTGTTCCCGTTCCCACTCACCTGAATCGAAATCCATCAGTTCCGCTGAATCTGTCTCTGCCCTGCCCCGCAGAGGTTTCTGCAGCTGAAAGGCCCGGTTCAGATTATAGATCCTGTCAATTTCCTGGCAAAACAAGGGACGCAGAAAATATTCCAGTCGTTCCAGCGCCTCCGGCTGCTCCAATATCCTGTCGTACAGCTCTGTCCGCATGGGAAACCGCCGGATAAAGGACATTTGCGACAAAGCCTCCAGTTCTTTCGTGTATAAGGATTTCAGGTCAAAATGGCTGTTTAAAATCTTCTGATGTTCATCTATGGTCCGGTTTAAATATTTCTCAATTTCTTTCAGATGATTCAGCTTTTCTTCCTCTTTTTCTGTCAGCCGGCGCACATTGATGTTGGACTCCTCCAGCTCCTTTGCCCTGGTTTTCACCAGTTCCCGGTAATTCTGGAATTTCTGCTTTGTGTCGCTGATGGTTTCCAAATTTTCATTTAAAATTTCCTGATAATCCTTTACCGAATAATTCAGCGCATTCCGGCGGATTTTGCCCATGGCTTCCTGAATTTTCTGAAGCTGGATACGCAGAAGGTTGAAAACATTCTTGATTTCATCCACTGCCTTGTCGTAACTCTGCTTCTCAAGATGCATCTGGAAAATCATTTCGTGGATGGTCAGCTTCATATTATTTTCAATTTCCAGTGTGGATAAAAGAAGATTATAACCGTCGTCGGTGAGATAATAAGAAGTGCGCTTCACATCCTGCTGACTGTACACAATCCGGTTGGCCACATAGCTGATATTCATCTGCTGATAAGACTTCTGTTCAAAGTTAAACCCGGAAAAATACATGACTTTTCCTTCGTTGGAAAGAATTACATTTACAATGAAATCCCCCAATGTGCGGCACTCCTCAAATGTCATGCTTTTCTGAAAATACTGCATGTTGACATCATCAATGTAGGCGCCGATATCATCCATGGTGCAGCGCTCTTCCTTCAAGGACTGTTCCATAATATACAAAAGCACTGCAAAAATCATATTGAACTGCTCGTCCATAGTCTGAAATTCATATTTTTTCCAGGTGGCCTTCTGGATGCTGTTTTGCACTAAAACAGCATATAGTCCCACGTTTTTCATCCGCCTGGGAAAATGCTTTAAAAATTCGTACTGCATACGTACTCCTCTGCTTGAAAAATCACTCAAAACCCGGATCTCTTACCGGTGAAATATCTTTAAAATCCCGTATATTTAAAATTTCCTGGGGAATGTATTTCCCCAGCTCCAGAATCTTTTTCATGCGGGCTGTGGTATATTCCGGAAAATATGTAAAAAAATCTCCTTTTAAATTCTGGTTCTGACACTCCCTGGCATCCGGCAGGCTGTCTGACCTTTCTGCCTTTTCCAGCATTTTCTCATAAGCCGCAGGAAAGGGAACCGGCATCCTGCCTGCTTTGCACTGTCTGGCAAGGCTTTCATAAATTCCGATTCCCTCATAATCCAAATCGCCGAAATAATAGATTTTGTTTCCTTCTTCTTTCATATAAGGCTCTGCAGAAAGGTCAAAATCCCGGAAAGATTTCACAATCCGTTTTCCTCCGCCGTAAATAAGCGTTCCGAATTTCCTGCCTAACACACCGTCATGCCCTTCCAGCATAAATTTCCGCATACTGAAAAACGTGTCTTTGTTTTCCAGAATCAGCAGGTTCTGGGGAACTTCCCTGGTGTGGGAATAATAAGCGAAAGGCTCCGCCGTCTCATACAGATTCAGAGTATCTGGTTCTATTTTGCACCGTTTCAGGATTTTCATGCCCTGTTCTCTGGTAAGAAACTTCTCGCGGCTCCAGATTTCAAAGCTGCGTTCATTGCAGGATACCGGCTGATTCAGCAGCAAACGGTTTTCCTTCAGATAACGGTTCAGCATCAAAACCCAGGGTCGGTCGGCCTGATACGCCTGCAAATGAGAAAGATAATATTCTATGGAAATCAACGGCTCCAAGCCGTATTTCAGTTCCTCCTCCAATTCCTGGCCGGAAATCTCCTGCTCCTCTCTGAGCCAGTAGGCAAGGGACAGCGCAGGCCTCTTCCCGTTGGTTCCGGCCTTTTTCACCGGTTTTATCCTGCCCTGTTCCAGTAAGTTCATAATACGGGCATATTGCTGTTGGTAGGAATCATTGGAATGGGCTGCTAAAAGCTCTTCCAGAGAAATTCGTTTCATAGATGGTTTTGGGCTGCATGGGCTGCGGATGCGGCGGTATAAAGTTTTGCTGATACCGCAGGATTGGGCAGCTTCTCCTTCTTGTCTGATGTGTTCAGTATACTATTAAAATGGGAATATTTCAAGGAGAATTGATTTTTGTTCTTTATTTTTGGGGAGGTTGTTCTTTTGAGTGCATGTATTTGAGGGACGGAAAAGCCGGGCTGCCCGGTTTGTGTGTCAAAGGGCAATCCGGTAGTTCTGTCCGTATCCAAATATAAAACGTTCGCTCTAGGAACGCCCGTGAACTGTTTGCTTTGAGGAAGGGCAGCCCGGCTTTTCCTGTGTACCCAAATAATGGTTTGTTCGGCTGATGTTGGATAGTGCGGAGGGGTGACTAACAAATACAAATAAGAAAGAGACTTCCTCAATCCTTAAAAGGCTATGACACTATCGGTTATAGTCTTTTTTCATGCGGTAATTACCGTCTAAAATGAACTCCTATTCCCACAAGCGGAGAAATATCCAACAACAATATTACGCAATCCAATCTCCCGACAATTACTCCAATGCGCATCAGAGTGTCCGGATAGGGAACAGAAATACAGCCAGCTAGAAAACGTGCATTTGTCAAAGAGCGCAGAAACTAAACCGATTAAAAGAACTGTCAAAAATGTATGCCCTCTTTGCACCAATCCAAGCCACCTATAAGGAAAGCCAATTTCTCAAAGGCAGAGCAGAACGAAACGGAGAGAGGAAGAAATTTAATGAAAATCTGATAGAAATATGGGTGTGATTGTGGTATTCTTTTAACTGTACAAATCAAAATTTTATTGTAAGGGAGAAAACATGTGGAATATAAGGAAAATGTGTTGGATTATGAGGAGTATTGTAAGTTGAGGGAAAGTGTTGGGTGGTTGCTTTTTCCAAAGGAGCAGACACAAAAGGCACTTACCAATAGTCTGTATACGGTAATTGCTGTTAAGGATAGCCAAACCGTTGGTATGGGAAGATTGATAGGTGACGGAATGTATTATACGATAGTAGATATTGTGGTACAGCCGGATTATCAGAAACAAGGTATAGGTAATAGAATTATCAGTATGATATTAGAATTTGTTGATAAAGAAACACCAATCGGCGGACGTTCCAGTATTCAACTGATTGCAGAAAAAGGAAAAGAATCATTTTATGAAAAAATAGGATTTAAGCCAATCCCCCATGAATTTTGTGGTTCAGGTATGAGGAAAGTTATTCGCAAAAAGGCACTATGTAGGCACTGAAAAAATGGAAACGGTATTCAAGCGAATAGCCGAAGAACAAATAACAAAAAGGGTTAAGGAGATAGCGGAAAACAGCGGAAATTAGCAGTGGAAACGGAAAAGGGAATATAGTATAATAGGAGTTGAGGAAGTCCCTTTTCATTAAGGAGGACGACATGAAAAGGGCAAAACTGAATAACGACAAAATCACTGCTTTATATTGCAGGCTTTCCAAAGATGACGGCACGAACAATGAGAGCATGAGTATCAGCACACAGAAAACCATGCTGAAAGATTATGCAAAGTGCAACGGTTTTCTGAACTGCCAGTTCTATGTTGATGACGGTTACAGCGGTACGAACTACGACCGCCCCGCTTTCCGACAGCTTATCAGGGACATACAGGACAGCGAAATGTCAACGCTCATCACAAAAGACCTGTCACGACTGGGGAGGAATTACCTTGAAACGGGTACTTATATCGAGATTTTTTCCTCAACCATAACGTGCGGTACAATCAATGACGGGGTGGACTCCATAGACAACGCACAAATGGATATTACACCATTCCGCAATATCATCAATGAAATGTACGCAAAGGACACGTCAAGGAAAATCAAGAGCGCACTCCACGCAAGGAGAATGCAGGGCAAGTATATGGCTACTACCGCCCCATTTGGTTATCAGAAAGACGAGAAAGACCATAACCACCTTGTCATTGATGAAGTAACCGCCCCCGTTGTGGAACTGATTTTCTCAATCGCCGAGGAGGGTGTGGGGCTTCACACTATCTGTAACTGCTTGCGTAAGGCCAAAGTGCTAAAACTGAGTTTTTATAAAAAGGAACTGTTTGAGCGTTTTATGGACGAGGAAAAAATGTATGACTGAGATACTGCCTATGTCAGTCAGATATTATTAGACAAGACTTTCTACTGCTGTACCAAATACCGTAAGTTTGGAAAAGACGGGTGTTCATCACACAACATTGAAGCGAGGACGGTTCACGAAGTTGTGCTTGCGGATATTCAGAAACACGCAGGACAGGCATTGACGGACAGGAAAGCAATGGTAACGGAAATTGCGGAGCGTCTTAATCTCCAAATGTCAACGGACAAGGCACAGCAGAAAAAGGAACCAAGGCAATATAAACAGCGAGTGTCGGAGATTGAAAACCTGTATGCCAAACTGTACGAGGACTTGACAAGGGAACTGTTAACCGAAAAGCGTTTCCAAATGTTGTCGGCAAGGTATGACAGCGAGCAGGAAGAACTGACGGCCAAGATAAAGGAACTTGAAAAAAGTGCAATAGCGGACAAGGAGCAGTTATCTTCCATAGTGCAGTTTGCGGAGCAGATAAGCGTTTATGCAGGAATAACAAAACTCAATTTTAAGATAATCAATCAACTGATAGAAAAGTTTTTTCTATACAATACGGGCAGTAAATTATTTTTAACAAAATTTCCAGTACACAGACAATTCAGAGTTTCCTTCTTCTAACCTGGACAAATCTGAAAAACACGATTAGAAAATTTCCATAAGCCGTAGTTTGTAAAAATCTATATTTTCGTTTATAACTAACAACAACATGCCCGCCTAAATACCTCTCACTCGAAAGTGCACATATTACATCACGCTAATTCCCATCATCCGGCAAATTGCCGCCACGGCTGGGATGGCTGCAACTGACAGGAGAGTTGTCACTGCTACGCCTCTGGAGGACAGTTCGCTGTCGCAGTCATACTGCTGGGCCAGCATGGCAGTCATGCTTCCCACGGGAGTTGCCAGGACTACCAGGCAGACGCCCAGCAATATGGGGTTATCCACAAACCAGGAAAGGGCCCACATGCTGATGATGGGAATCAGCAGCAGCTTCACTCCTGAAAATATCAGAAGCCGCACATCCGTCACCAGCTCCCGGAATGACATCTGGCCAAAGGAAGCTCCGATTACCATCATACTCAAAGGAGCTGTTAAATCTGCAAACATATCAAAAATCTGAGTGAAAATTTCCGGCAGATGTATATTTCCAAAGTACAGAATCAATGCCCCAACAGCTGACAGCACTCCCACATTTACAATTTTCTTCATGCTGTTCAGAAATTTTCTGCCAGGTTTTTCATTACCTGCCGAATTCTGATCCAAACACAAAATCCCGTAGGTATAGATCAGCACATTGTAGAGCAAAACAAACAGCGCCGCATACAAAAGCGACTCTTTTCCATACAATGCGGACAGCAAAGGAAATCCCATAAATCCAATATTAGAAAATACCGTCATTACCCGGTACACTCCATACTGGGACTTATCCACACGAAGCAGCCACGGAAGAACTGCTGCAAGCCCAATCAGGCATGCAAAGATAATCAGCGCAACCAGAACCGTAAGCGCCAGATCCCCCGGCTGTATCCGGCTGTCCCCGGACACACTGGCCAAAATCATGGAGGGATTGGCAATATTCACCACAATCCAGGATACTTTTTTACAGGTATCCTCATCCAGAACTTCTTTTTTTTCCGCAAAAAAACCTGCCAGCATAATCAAAAATAATACCAGCATCTGTTGTAAAATTATCATATTTTCCTCCTGTCACACAAGTCCCGCTAAAATCTGAAGCCTTTTCTTTGGCATCTCATATTCCGCTTCCCATCCTGCAAACCAGAAAACTGGTTAAAATCCATCAGCGGATGCAGGCGCACCGGCTGATTTGTCCTGTTGTCCACCAAGAATCCCCAGTTTCCCCAATGCCGATCTGCATTTCCCACCAGATAGTCCAGAAGATTCATCATATCATAAGAATATCCGTCCAGTTTTAAAATATACTCCTCCACATTGATCTCATGGTTGCAGGCATAGATTTGAAATGCTTCTCTGGACACAATACTATATTCCTTTGTAGTCATAATCTGACTGGCAGAAACTTTTTGCCCTTCAAACTCTTCAATGTCCTCTCCCTCCTCCAGCTACAGAGAAAAGGGCAGAAACTCCGGCTCGTATATCCTGCAATGCCCATGGGTATCCACCTTGGCAGTTATTTTTTCACCATGCATAATTTCATAACTGCATGTTTCCATTTTAATACCTCCCTTTTCTGGTATCCCGCATTCCAAACCCCCAAAGCTCCTGATGAAATGCGCTTCGCCTGGAATATCTGCTCCGGTATGCTTCCAACGTTTTAGCTTTCGCACCCTCTTCGCCCCTGGACTCCTTCACTTCCCCCAGAGCCGCAGCGAAAGCCGCACACTCCCCGTAATACTTCCTGCGGTTATTTTCCATAATTCCTGTCACCCGCAGTTCCACCCAACGTTCCAGTTTTCGGATGATTTCCACCGCTTCTTCCTCCGGCATCCGCACATGCTCCCGCCACTTTAAGAACTTCTGCCAGAAAAACTGCTGCTCCTCTAAATCTGTGCTTTTACCGGTTCCCTTTAAGTAACTTTCTTTATCAAACTGAATTGAATTTAAAGCTCTTCGGCACATGCTCCCGCAGCCTGCCGGGAGACTCTCTCCCTGATAAAAATACAAAAACAGGAGAGCCATGCCTTCTTTCATAAAAGTAGATGACCAGCCCAACGCCTTTCTCTCATTCATTCCTCTATCTATCATCTCACGGATTTTTCCGGTGAAAAACAGCATTGTAAAATACATATTGCGGCTGCCATAATCATTCGTCCTGCCGCCTGGCACATTGTCAGAAACAATACCCATAAAAACCTGTTTTGCTCCTTTCTGACTTTTTCCGTATTCCTCTGACTCCAATACCAGACGGAGATAATTCACCGGACTGCTGACGGAGCGAAAGGCCTCCAGCCAGCACCGCTCGGCTTCCTCCTGATCCTGCAGTTCCAGGGCAAATTCCGCTGTAACAAGAGCTGCCTGGCTTCTTACCTGCCGGTCTGTTCCAATGCGTGATACTGCTTCTTTTCCAATTTCCATTCCCTCTTTGGCCTGTCCGCCTGCCTTGTACTGTTCCAATACCTGTAAATACAGTTTGGGATGGTTATCCGCATATTTTCTCGCCGCATCCAGCAGAAGCTTTGGGCTGTCTGCCAATGAAACGGCTTCCTTTATGAGCCGCTGTGCCATTTTGCCGGAAACATTGCCCAAATATCCAATCCATAATCCCAGAAATTCCTGAAAAAATTCCAATTCTTTCGGACTTTTCTGCATCATCAGTTCCAGAGTGGCTTTCTCACTGGCGGTATTTACAAACATCCAGTAAAGAGCCTTGGGCTTCTCTTCCAGATCATTTCCCCAATAAGCTGACAAAAGCGCCTCCAGCACAAACTTCTCATAATCAACAGAAGCGATCTTTTGTTCGGCCAAATCTTTCAGGGAAAAATCTGTTTCAGCGTAATCTCCCTCTGCGCAGATTTCCATTGCCAGAAGAAAATCTGCCAGTTCATAACATTCCTGATACAGTTCTCTGTCTATGCATTTATGTACCAGGCTAACCCCTTCCTCAATGTCTCCGCAGATATTTTCCGGATCTTCGTAGAAAAATTCTTCTCCTTCACCGTACCAGTCATCATATTCTTCATTCAGCACTTCCTGCAGCATTACCTCTCCATCATGGATTCGTTCTAACTTATCCATGTTCTTTCGAATGTCCGCCTTCAATTGTTCCTTATCAGATGCATCCTGCCTGCTGATTTCTTCCCTGTCCGTACTTAAACCTGAAAAAGAATTTAAGCGTTCCAGAAACTCTTCCCTTTTATACTCCGGAACGCTGCGTGCACAATCGTGCAGGAATGCCGCCAGATTTTCCGATGGCATATTCCCTGTAATATTATCTGTTTTCCTGATAAATTCTGTGAAATTCATATTTTGCCCCTTGCCTTTTCATATGTATGTTAAAATGACCTGAATCACTTACTTATTTCTGAAATTATAAGAATCTTCCGTCAAACCATTAAGCTCACATGTGTAAATATTATACATTTTTCCCGAAGCTTCCCTCTGTTTTCTTACCACTTTCCCTTTTTCTATCAGGTACTCCAGATGGGACAACGTTTCTCCTACTGCAAACCATTTCTGTTTCTCCGGCGCCTGCTCCCAGCTTTTTCCACGCAGAGACCAGGTAAGCCCGGCTGCGATTTCATAAGCGCCTCCCGGCTGCTTTTTTATAATTTCCAGAATTTCCTCAAGACGCTTTTTATGGTGCAGTTTGATTTCTTCTACCCGCTGCCGCAAAGTTTTATCTGAAAGATTCCGGTGGGCCGGAAATGCAGTTTTCACTTCATACTCCAGAATCCTGTCCAGATTTTTCAGATAACACCCCAGAGGATTTTCCATTTCAGGCCAGTTTGTAATGTTGGGAGTAATGTCAAACAGCACATGGTCTGAGGTAAACATAATTTTTTCTTTTTCCAGATAGCAGCACATCAGGCCCGGTGTATGTCCCGGCATCTCAAGGGCGGTCACTTTCACAGACCCTACCAAAATCTCATCTCCGTCCTGAAGCTCTGTCACCGCAAATTCCCGATTGGGCATGTAGATCTTGGCCGGATTTTTGTTTTCCGCCTCATAATATTTTTCCGGCGGATATCCTTCTGCCAGATACATCAAATCCCGTAGCTGGCGGATGGCGCCCGACATCAGCTTCTGAAGATACCGATGCTCTGTTTTTTCCATATAAATACAGGTGTCCGGATAATCAAAATACTGAGCCAGTCCTGAATGATCCGAATGCAGATGCGTCACAAAAAGCCTGGTATGCTCCAGGGAAATTCCCAGTTCCTCCAATCCCTCCATCAATACCTGCAGACACTCTTCATTGCGGAAGCCTGTGTCAATTACCAGACTTTCCCCGCCGTCCATAATTACATAACAATTTAAATTTTTCAAAGGATTTCCCGTCAGGGGAATATCGATTCGGTAAATGTCCGGATGCTGAAATACCTGTTCTGTCATATTATCATCCTTTCCAAAATTATTCTACCACATTATATTTGGAAACGCTATGGCTGTTTTTCTGCCGCCTCACTGCTTTTATATAATATCATGCTTCCACCCCTGTCTCGTCCCGCAGGGTCCAGGCCGTTTGTGGGTTCATCAAAACCAGGGCTTTCTCCACCAGTAAGCGGCTGATCTGCCCTGCCAGCTCCACCAGAACAGGATATCCATTCAGAGGAAATCTGTCTGTGATCTTTAAAAGCTGCAAACAGAAAATTTTCATTCAATCTCCATTTGCAGCATTCCATCCTGCCAGTATCAGCAATGGTTCACCTGTGTACCGGCATACCATTCTCTTTAAATAATTGTCAAAATTCCAATAGACTTCAGCAGCAGAATCACCAGAAGCGCAGGCGCAATAAAACGCACCATCACAATATAAAGCTGCTTCCTGCCGAATCTGCACCCGGTCTTTTCCACTTCGTCAATAATCGTCTTAGGCATTACCACCCAGCCAATCAGGATACATGTTCCGATTGCCACCAGCGGCATCAGACAGTTGTTGCTGATATAGTCCATAATATCCAATACCTGGGCATGGGCCCCGTTGGGCAGCACAATGTCAAAATACAGTTTGTTATAGCCAAGGCACACCAACACGCCTCCTGCCAGCGCAATCACCGTTTCCAGGATTGTGGCTTTGGTTCTGGACATATGGAACTGATCCATAAAACTGGACACAACCGCTTCCATTACTGATACCGCGCTTGTCAGGGCAGCGAATAATACCATGGCAAAAAACAGCGCGCCTATCAGATTTCCAATCCTGCCCATGGAGGAAAATACTTTAGGCAGCGACACAAACATCAGACTGGGACCGGAAGCCTCCATCCCCGCTTGTCCCATAAACGTATACACAGCCGGAATAATCATAACCCCTGCTAAAAATGCAACCGCTGTGTCAAAAATCTCAATCTGGTTGATGGATTTTACCAGATTTGCATCATCTTTCACATAAGAGCCATAGGCAATCATAATTCCCATAGCCACGCTGAGGCTGAAAAACAACTGGCCCATCGCATCTAAGAGAACTGTAAAAAATCCTTTCACGGTCAGCCCTTCAAAACTTGGAATCACATAGATCCAGAATCCTTCCAGTCCGGTTCTGGTAACTCCTGATTCATCTGTGGCATGAATCGTCAGGGAAAAAGCAGAGATTCCAACTACCATCAGAAGCAGCAGCGGCATCAGCACCTTTGAAAAAGATTCAATCCCGTGGTTCACGCCCCGGTAAATAATCACCGCCACAACCAGCAGAAATGCAATCATAAATATCAGCGGCTCTGCCGTTCCCGTAATGTACCCCGTAAAATATCCGTCTGCCGAGGCGCTGCTGCCCTGCCCGGTCAGATATGCCAGCAGGTATTTCACCACCCAGCCGCCGATCGCGCTGTAATAAGGCATAATAATCACCGGCACCAGACAGGCCAGTATACCCAGAAATCCCCACTTTTCCTTCAGCTTTCCATAAGCTGTCAAAGGGCTCTGTTTCGTTTTCCTGCCTATGGCAATCTCAGTGGTAAGCAGCGTAAATCCAAAGGTCAGCGCCAGTATCAGGTAAATCACCAGAAACAGCCCGCCTCCGTCCTTTGCCGCCAGATACGGAAACCGCCAGATGTTTCCCAATCCTACTGCGCTTCCCGCCGCCGCAAGCACAAAACCAATTGATCCTGAAAATGAATGTCTGTTTTTTTCTTTTTCCATTTCTTCTATGGGGAAATTCCCCCGCTCCCTTCCTGTAAAATTAAATAAACTGTTCCCATTATACTATAGGTCAGCTGGATTTCAAACCTTTTCTTCAAAATTTTAAAGAAAAACTGATTTCTTGACATTCCAATAAAAAATGATTAAAATAAATTTACACTTTAAATTACTCGTTCATGAACACAGAAATTTTCCGAATTTACAGTGTCATTTGCCAAAGGGCTAACCGGGCATATAAGCAAAGGGGGAATTTATTTGTACATTCAGCGGCATTTGGAAAAACAAATCAAAAAAGCATCTGGATATTATCCTGTAATCATGGTATGTGGCCAACGGCAGGTAGGAAAATCCACGATGCTGAACCGCATCAGAGAAAAGGAGCGCCGTTATGTCACATTAGACGACGGAACCGCAAGAAGACTGGCAGAGAAAGATCCTGCGCTTTTTTTTGAAACCTATGGTTCCCCCCTTTTGATTGATGAATTCCAACGCGTACCGTCACTTCTTCTGGAAATGAAACGCATCGTCGATCAAAAGGCACTGGCCGGGGAAGACAACAGCGGAATGTACTGGCTTACCGGTTCTCAGAAATTTCATATGATGAAAAACGTATCAGATTCTCTGGCCGGCAGAATCGCTGTATTTGACATGTCCAGCCTGTCCGCTGCAGAACTTGACGGCAGGAAAGCCTGTTTCTTCCACCCCTCCATGGAACATCTCTGCGAAAGAATGCAGCATTTTCAGCCTAAAAATATCCACGAAATCTATCAGCGGATATTCCAAGGCGGCATGCCAAAGCTGATCTCCGCAGATCTAGACAGGGAGCGCTATTATATGGATTACGTCAATACCTACTTAGAACGCGACATCAAAGAACTGGCGTCTGTGGGAAAACTCAGTGAATTTTACGATTTCCTGGTATTTCTGGCAGCCAGAACCTCCATGGAACTGAAATACAGTGAAATTGCAAATGCTATCGGCATATCCTCCCCTACGGTAAAAGAATGGTTATCCATTCTGGAACGCTCCGGCATTATTTTTATCCTGCGTCCCTACTTTAGCAATATCACAAGCCGGTTGGTGAAAACGCCAAAACTGTACTTTCTGGATACCGGCCTTGCTGCGTATCTTTGCAGATGGCCCGATGCCCAAACACTGGAATTCGGCGCTATGGACGGGGCGTTTTTTGAAACCTATGTAGTCAGTGAAATTATAAAAAACTATTATAATGCCGGGAAAAGGCCAGATTTCTATTATTATCGGGATGTTGACGGAAAAGAGGTGGATTTGCTGTTCACAATAGGAAATAAATTATATCCTTTCGAAATTAAAAAAGCAAAATCTCCAAACCATGCGGACAGAAATTTTTCCGTACTGAACAAATTAAAAATGGATGTTCAGCCAGGAATCATTCTGTGCATGGCAGACGAAATGCTCCCTTACAGCCGCGATACATGGTATTTCCCTGCAGCGGCAATTTGAATTGGGGAAACCCTTCCATACGCAATGCGAAAAAGTGGGCGCCGCAAAACCATCAAATTAGATGATTGAGGGATACCCTCGCTCTATGCACAGAAATGGAGCTGTTGCTCCGTAGATTATTCATCTACTTTTGCAACAGCCCCTTCTTTATATAGAATTATAGATTATTTGATCTAACCCAAAATCAAATCTATAATTTCTAACCGTTTTTTATTTCTTTACGCTTTTGCTCTGTTTTGTTTTACTCCATGAGCCATACAAGATTTTCGTCTTTCCTCCTGTTTTCACCGTTTTGTAAGAACGTACGCGGAAATAATACTTTTTTCCCGGTTTCAGCTTTTTAACTGTTACAGCTGTGGTTTTAATTTTTTTCACCTTGATCGTTTTAATGCCTTTTTTTAAGTTTTTGTTCGTACTGTACTGGATCTGATAACCTGTCGCTTTGGTATCTTTTTTCCAACTTACCGACAATTTTTTTCCTTTTAATATTTTAATAGATTTCAATGTCTGTTTTTTAGGTTTTACCGTTATAGTTACTTTTACACTTTTCTCATTATAATTACTGGTAGAAGCAGCCTTAATAGTGATTACTGCAATGCCTGTGCCCTTTAAAGCCACCTTCCCTTTTTTATCCACTATGGCAACTTTTTTATTAGAGCTGCTATAAGTTAAGGCCCCATTTCCTGCTGTTCTCTTGGCCTTTAATGAAAAAGCCTTGCTTCCATAAACTTTTGAATAACTTTTACCGCAGGAAATAATCTGGGACGCTTTACCAATGGTTAACAGGCATAGTCCGCCCAGATAATTTATAACGGTTGGATATATCATATTCATAGGTCACTTCTTCTGGAATACTTGCCGCATTTTCCCACATAATGCCATTTGCAACAGCTGTTCCGCTGGAAAGGTTTTTCACTTTTACAGGATCAAATCCACCATATTGAGACAGATTCAATACATACTTTCCAGAAGCTGCGCCACGAACACTCTCTGTAATCTTTAATTCCTGAAAATCCGCATCCTTCGTCCTCGTTACCGGTTCTCGTTGAAAATCCTCTGCGGATGCCTCAAGCACCTGGTTGTCCAACTGGACATTCTCCAATACTTCATTTTCCCCTGCATCTAAACTTGTCAGCGCACCATTGACGCAGGTTAAATCCGTAAGCATCGCCTTATTGTTTGACAAATCCAGAGAAACGATCGGATTATCGGAACATGAAAACCATTTCAAAGCAGGGTTTTTCCCTGTATCTATGGTGGCTAATTTGTTTTGTTCACAATACAGGGACTGGAGCGCAGTATTGTGAGTAACGTCCAGAGTTTCCAATTTATTGTCAGAACATGTCAATCTCTTTAAAGCGGCGCGGAAAATTACTTTCATCAATCGGCACTGCACCGTCTGACTCCGCCAATGCCTTGATTTCATTGGACTCCATTCTTTGTAACGGCTGCTCCCATTGATTGAGCACCGAATCTTCCAGTATAATTTCCTGGTTTTCTTTTTCCATCTCTGAAGCCTGTACCTGGAGAACGTTACTGTCCCCCACACACAAATTCAGAGAACTGGCTGCAATAGCAAAGGATGCTGCTAACGCAACCGCTCGCTTCCTGTTTCTTTTCATATTTTCTCCTATTCTGAAGATGCCGCAACAAATTAATTGCAAGCTGCGTTTTCCGCCAGTTTTTCGGCATCTTCGACATATTTCTGACGGAAATTTCAAGTTATATACAATATAGCACATCAAGCATTAGAATACAATGCGCCCTTCTTAATTCTTTTGCATACATAATACCTCTATAATTTCTGATAAATCGGCACCATCTCATCATACGTACAGAAATAGCCAAATCCCAGGCACTTTAACAGCTCCTTCCCTTCTTCAATATAGGCCCCCAGATGCCCCGGCTGATGACTGTCGCTTCCAACAGTAACAATCTCCCCGCCCAGCTCCCGGTACAATTTCAGTATCTCCACAGACGGGGTGGTATCCATAAGCCCATACCGGCGGTAAGAAGTATTCAGCTCCAGTCCTTTTCCATCCTGGATTACTGTTTTCAGGATTTCAGTAACTATGGGCCTGACCTTTTCAAAAGGATAGATCCCTTTCAGATCATAACGGGAAATATGATCCAGATGTCCCAGGACGCTGTACTCCTTGTACTCCCTGACCACATTCAGAAGCTCCTGATAATAAAGCTCATTGTATTCCCTCTGGCTTTTTCCCTTCTGAAACTCCTGGGTCCAGAATTCTTTGTTTTCCACCTGATGCACAGATAAAATAATAAAATCCAGGGGATTTGCGTCAAAAAGAGCAGAATGCAGCAACTTTTCAAACTGGGGAATGGTATGTCTTTGGATTCCGAATTCCAGCCCCATCCTGATGTCAATCCGCGTCCCGTAAATCTGCCGCAGCTCCTTTATTCTGGCTGCATATGCAGGATAATCCACATTCAAATACTGTTTATCCTTCTGTTCTGGTAAAGACAGCGGGCGCTCCCTGTCTTTTTTCACGCCGTAATCCACATGATCGGTAAAACAGATTTCATCCATCTGCATTGCTATGGCGTCTCTGATTACCTCCTCCAACGGATATACAGAATCATTGCTGAATTCTGTATGCACATGATAATCTGCAAACATATGATTCCTCCTGCCAAACATATTTCAGAGAGTGTTTGAAACATTCTCTAATACAAAAATTCCCTGACATTTTCTTCCGTAACCTTCTGATAGGGCAGATAAATGTATTTTTCATTCTCAAAGGCCAGTTGATCCATACCCGTCCCGGTCACCGCCGCTACCGCCAGATTTCCAATGGCCCGGGCCTGCCCTTCTTTGTCATTGTAGACGGTGGCCTCCACCTTTCCGTCAATAACCGCTTCCAGTCCGGCCTCCGTTCCGTCAATACCGAAAAACACAGGCAGAGCCGCCTCCGAATAATTCAGCTTCTCATATGCGTCAATGGCCCCCAATACCATGGCGTCATTATTGGCCAGTACCAGTTCAATCTGATTGGGATACTGGCTGAGAAGCTGCTGCATCCGGTTCTGAGCCTGGGCCCGGTCCCAGTTTGCAATCCCGGAGCCTAATTTATCCAGGGAGATCCCTTTGCTTTTCAGGGTATCCGCAGCGCTTTCTGTACGGATAATGGCATCCTGATGCCCCGGCTCTCCCTCCAACACCACATATTGAATCTTTCCATCCCGATTCCGGTCTGCCTGGGCATTTTCTGCAATTGCATCCGCGGCCAGTTCTCCCTGCATTTCCCCGGACTGCTGAGCCTTAGCTCCAACATAATAGAGTTTTTCCCACTGCATCATGTCCTCCGCCACCGGCTCCCGGTTAAAAAAGATAATAGGCACATCATTTTCTCTTGCCAGGTCAATGATCTCTGAAGGATCTGCCCGATCCACCAGATTTACGCAGAGCACATTGCAGTTCATGTCAATCAGCTCCCGGACCTGATCGTCCTGGGTACGCTGGGAGCCTGCCGCATCTCTTACCAATACAGTAATCTCAATGCCGCTGTTTTCCAGTTGTTCAAACTGCTGCTTCAAACAGGAAACCAGTTCCCCCAGGAAAATATCGCTCTGATTGTAACAGGCCACTCCCACCTGAATTTTCTCCGGAACCTCCGGCTGCTTCCTGCCGCAGCCGCAAAACAGAAGAAAAAACATACAGCACAAAATTACCGCAAAATATCCTTTGCTCTTCATAACCAATCTCCATTCCAATATCCGGCAGCCATTCACAAATTTTCACTGGCTCATCGTAAACAGAAGCTCCTGATTTTCTTCTGAAAATAGATTCTCCCTGCGCAGCACCGTACAGGAAACCGTCTGGCTCTGCACCGGGTAAAAGAAATGCTCCAACTTCTCCGCCAGTTCCATCAGGCTTTGATATCCCATATGAAATCCATCCGGCACAACCAAACTCTGCACTGCATCTGTATCCAGATAATAGACGGCCTCTGTGGAGTTTCCGATACCGTATACCAGTGCGCCGTGGAGATCATTGGAAGCGGAAGCTTTTCCCGCGGCTGTCAGGCTTCTGTCATCCAACGCAGCCACAACATCCACCTTCGAAAGAGATTTCAGGGAATCTTCCTCTTCCTCCCCAAAGGAACCGGAAACAGACCAGCGCACCTTAGCCCCTCTGCCTTCCAGGGCCTTTCGAAACCCCCGTTCCCGGCTGACTGCAGCCGCAGAATTTCCATCCTCTGATAGAATCCCAACTACTTTCCCTTCTATGTTTTTGCCGTAATCTCTGCACACTTCCTCTGCAAGTAACTTTCCGGCCTCATAATTATCCGGCCCCGTCACCGGAAGCAGGGAATTTTCTTCTTCCCAGGCGGCCGCGCACAGAGCTAACATAACCGGGACTTTTTTCTCCATCCTCTTTAACATTTCTTCCGTTTCCTGTCCCGGAACCGGCTGCACAATCACGGCGTCCGCCCCGCCGATGATTTCCGCTTCCACCAGCTGCATTTCTTCTTCCGGAGTCAGAACAGTTCCTGTGCTTACAATAGAGAGCTCCATATTCCGATCCTCCGCCGCCATCTTAAGGCCGTATTTAAAAGACGCCCACTGGCTGCTGTCGGAATTCTGGATAATCACCGCCACCTGGTAGCGGCTTTCCCCGTTTCTCTCCCAAAACATGCGGGCCGCCAGTCCAATCAGCATCAATGCCAGTACAGATTCCACCAAAATAAAAATTTTCCTGTTATCCTTCATGACGCAATTCCTCTCTGCCAAGCAAATATCCCTTTTCCAGAATCTTCCTGTTCTCCTCTGTAAAGGCCACCGCCGGAATACGGATGGACACTTCCGTTCCTTCATCCAGTTCACTGACCACCTTCAGCCCGTATTCTTTTCCGAATAATATCTGAATGCGTTTGTTGACATTGACAAGGCCAACCCCTGACCCATGCTGCCGTTTTCTGCCGCTGCCTGCCATTCCTTCTTCTGGACCGCCGCCGGCCGTTCCTTCTGCCGCCCCGCTGTCTGCTATTCCTCCTTCTGGACCGCCGCCGGCCATTCCTTCTTCTGCCGCCCCGCTGTCCGGCCCGTATCCCTGCTTTTTGCTGTTGTCTGTCAGCAGCGAATCAGCCATTTCTCTGGTCATCCCCATGCCGTTGTCTGAAACCGTCAGAATCACCGTCCCCTCCGAAAGCCTTCCGGTCACCCGGATTTCGCCGGCGTCCTCCATGCCGGCCACTCCGTAATTGATGGCATTTTCCAGAATGGGCTGTAAAATCAGTTTTACCGTACAGCAGGAATCTATGGCCGGCTCCAGATCAAACTCCACGGAAAATGCATTTTTATAGCGGATTTTTTGAATGTTCATATAACTTTTCGCATGCTGCAATTCATCTTTTACTGTAATAATTGTACGGCCTTTGGAAAGGCTGATGCGAAACAGCCTGGCCAGTTCCGAAATCATAAAAGAAGCCTCCTCATTCCTCTCATCCTCCACCATCCAGATAATGGAATCCAGGGTATTATAGAGAAAATGCGGATTGATCTGGCTCTGCAGCGCGTCCAGTTCGCTTTTTCTGCGCTCATTTTGCTCTAAGACAATCTCTTTCATCAGCTTGTCAATCTGTTCATAGGAAGTCTGGATGGAATACCCCAGATGCCTGATTTCCTGGGAGCCTCCAATATATATTTCCGGCGTTTCCCCCGCTTCATACTCCGCCACCGAAGCATTCAGCTTTAAAATCGGACTGGAAATTCTCACTGACACCACCCGGTTGACAAACACAAGCATCATTGCCATAAAAATCATGAAAATACTGAAAAAGTGCCGGATGTTAAACATTCCATAGGTAAAAGCGGAATAGGGAATTACCCCCACCAGTTTCCATCCCGTATAGCTGATGGTATTGACAATCACTTTCCGGCGTTCCCCTTCAAAATATTCATCATATACGCCATCCTTACAGGCTGCGGCCTGCCTGCTGCTTTCGCTTCCAATGCCATTGCTGATCTGAATCTGGCGGGTATGATAAATAATCTGCCCGCTGCCGTCACACAGGTAGAAATACTGCCCGTTGCCGGCTTCGTTTATCTGCTTCATCATCCGTTCAATGCCGGAATAATCCATATCCACCAAAAGCACGCCCCACCGGGGCACTCCATGATCCGTCAGCTCCACCATCCGGCTTAAAGAAATCACCCAATAATACCTGAGCGCCCCGTCGTCAAACAGATTTTGGATATGGGGCGTGGAAAAATGCATGTTTTCCACTTCTTCCCGGGCATTTTCGTACCACCCCTGCCTGGTAATATTGGGATCTTCTTTCTGCAGCACCACAGGCTCCGCCGCCATCAGGCTGCCGTATTCATTGTAAACGGCGATACTGCGCAGATTCTCCCGGTTGGCTGCATACAAAAGATTCATCCCCTGCTGAATTTTTTGATTCTCCCTGGTAAAGTCATTTTCCTTGATCACATTATAGTAGATGGAATCCGACACCCTCCGCATGCTGACCAGGTAATCCTCCAGGTTCTCTCCCGCCTGTTCAATCAGCTTCTGAGTGCCGGAAATAAGCTCCTGCCGGGCTGAAGCGGTGAAACTGAGATACATGACCACTCCTAAAATCAGCAAAATAGAAAAAGAGATCACAGAAAACACAATCATAATCGTAGACTGGATTCCCCGCAATTCCGGTTTTTTTAAAAATTTGAAATACTTATTTCTCACCCTTTGCATGCTCCGTTCTGTATTTTGACGGGGAAGCCCCAAACCGCTTTTTAAACACATAACTGAAATAATTGGGATCAGAATACCCCACCTGACTGGCAATCATATAGCTTTTCTCACTGGTTTCGATCAGAAGGCGGGCCGCCCGGTCCAGACGGTAATCCGTCAGATATCCGATAAATGAATTGCCTGTCTCTTTTTTGAATACTGTGGAAAAATAGGAGTTGGACACCCCCAGAGACGCACAGATATCATCCAGGGAAAGATTGGCGTCCGCATAGTGATTCTGCACATACTCCACAGCCCCGGTGACCAGAGATTCCGTGGAACTGCTCCGCACACGGATTAACTGCTCCCGGAAAGAAAGACTCACCTCCAACAGCCAGTTTTTCAACGCGTCCGGGTCCATGTCCATCAGGCTGCCATACAGCGTTCCCATATCCTCTGCATCCTCTCCCATTGCAATGTTGTTATTGGCAGAAAACCGCAGCAGCATGCTCAGCAGCTCCATCCGTTCCATATAGTGCTGCTGCAGCGGTTTTTCCGTAAATGAAAGATTCAGAAAATACCGGTTTACTGTCTCTGTAATCTCTTCCTCAGAACCTACCCGTATCATCCGAAATAAATCTGACAGTTCCCCCTCACTGAAAGCAGCAGGACGCTCCATCTTCTGAGGAACAATTTCTTTCATATTGATGGCCCTGGACGCGCCGTAAACTGCCCGGTAAGAAACTGCCTCCCTTGCGCTGCTGTAAGACTGGGGCAGTTCCAGGATATGTCCGCATATCTGGCCGATTCCTACCGTGACAACAGCTCCAAGCATGCGCCTGGCATACCTGCAGAACCGGTCGCATTCATCCGTCAGCTCCCAGACTTCATGCTCGCTTCCAAGCTGCAGGATAAGCACGGTATTTCCAAGATAAGCAAAACTTTTTGCCTGCCACTTTTTCCCAAGTCTCTCCTTAGCATGCTCCCGGACGGAGGCAGCAAGCAGCAGCGGATCAATGGTTCCTGCTTCCTGACTGGAAGAAATATGAATTACCAGGCAGCAGAAAAAAGGCCCTGGAAATGAAAGCTGGCAGTCTGAAAGATATTTGGAAATCTCATCCTCGTGCACTCTGCCCTCAATCAGCCCCGTATAGAAATCAGCCCGCAGAAGAGGAAGGGATTCCAGATAATACTTTTTCAGAATCTCCACATTGCGCTTCTCACTGATCTCCTGATCCAGTTTTATTTTCAAATGGGAAAATACTTCTTTCAGTTCGGCAGAATTTACCGGTTTTAAAATATACTCCTCCACCTCCAGATGAATGGCCTCTTTGGCATATTCAAACTCGTCAAAACCTGTAAACAGCAGAATTTTCGTGGCCGGAAACTCTGTTTTCACCCGGTTGGACAGCTCCATGCCGTCCATATAGGGCATCTTAATATCCGTCACCAACACATCCGGCTGATATTCCTCCATCAGCTCCAACGCCTTCACGCCGTTGCCGGCAGAGCCAATCACGGAAAATCCCAGTTCTTCCCAGTTCAGTTTACGCATAATCACCTGTATCACTTCTTCTTCATCGTCCACTAACAGTACAGTATACATATCCTTATCTTCCCCCATATCCGGTATTGCTGTCTTAAAACTACATTTTACCTAATTATAACAAAAGGGGCAAAAAAAGTAAACGCTGCTGAAAAATCCTGATTTTTACACTCCTGAATCACGTTCCCCCCGGCCAGCGCAGTAAATACACAGCCCTGTCTGAACGGCTGCTTCCATTGTCATACGCTTACATTCTGAAGAGCCGTCCTGTAATTTTTCCAAAACAGCAAAAGAGCCGGCACGCTGTCCGGCTCTCTCGTTCCATATAAAATTATTTTTTCTGTACATATTTCAGACAGTCAAGAGTTACCGCTGAAATAATGATAATTCCTTCAAATACAAACTGCAGGTTTGTGTCAATACCAAGAATGGTAAGAGAATAGGTAAGCGCGGTAAAAATCAGCACACCAACCACTACTCCTGAAATTTTACCAATACCACCAGTAAAGGAAACGCCGCCCACTACGCAGGCTGCAATGGCGTCCATATCCCAGCCCTGTCCATAAGCTGCAGAACCGGAACCAACCATTCTTGCGCATTCCAGCCAGGAACCGAAGCCGTACAGAACGCCTGCCAGCATAAACGCTCCCATGGTTACCTTGAATACGGAAATACCGGAAACAGATGCAGCTTCCGGGTTCCCGCCTACTGCATACAGGTTCTTGCCGAATGTGGTCTTATTCCAGATAAACCAGATAATTGCAATGGCTGCAACTGCCCAGAGAATAATGGTTGGGAAACCATTTACTTTCGGAATAATCATATTCGGAATTGCCGGTTCAATTGCGCCGAAGGACACTCCCTTGGTGGCATAAGTGATGATACCGAAAATCATCAGCATGTTCGCCATGGTTGAAATAAAGGGGTGCATCTTGAATTTTGCGGTAAAGAACCCGGCCAGGGATGTAAAACAGGTACATAAGAAAATACATACCACCAATGCAAAAATAACACGCACTGGAATCGGAAGCCCTGTAAAGTCAAAAATATGTCCAAATACTCCACCCGTATTAATTCCCTGGTGCATAATAATGGTCGCCGTGGTCATGCCCATACCAACCATACGTCCGATGGAAAGGTCGGTACCCGTAAGCAGAATCAGTCCCGCAACGCCCAAAGCAAGGAACATTCGGGGCGAAGCCTGCTGCAGAATGTTCAGAACATTGTTATAGGTCAGCAGCGGCGTATTCTTCACAATCGGAGTAATGATACACAATGCCACAAAAATCAGTACAATCACGATATACAATCCATTCTGCAAGAAGAATGACCTGCGGTTAAAGGTATATTTGTAATTCTCCCACTTCTGCGCCCTTGCTTCCATAAACGTGAACTTGGACATGCGCAGCATATCAAGCAGATGGTATTTGTGGGCAAAAGCCCCATGCTTCTTATCCTTCACCTGCTGAAGATCTTTTTCAAGCTCCATCTTAGCCGCAAACAGACGGTTCTTATGCACATACTTCTCGTCTTTGATTTCACTGTGGTCAGAAAGCTTTGCCAAGGCTTCTTTGTGCTCTTTTTCCAGTCTCTGCACTTCTCTGGCGTATTTCTCTTTAGCCAGCGCTTTTTCCCGCTCGCAGCTTTCCTTTACCGGCTGAAAATAATCCTTGTCATAATTTGCATTCAGAAATTCTTCCGCCTGACCGATTAATTTTGCTATTTTATCTTTGTTGCCTGCCTCCACGGCCCTGGCCTGTTCCAGCTCCGCCTGGTATTTGGTAATCTTGGCATCCTTCTCTGCCTTTGTATAAATGCGGTCCCTTTTTACGCTGTCAATCTCATTCTGGATGAAAAGAACCTTATTTGTGCCGTCCGCCCTTAAGTCGTCAATTTCTTTCTGAATTGCCCCGACACGATCGTCAATTGGCTTACGCAGCTTTAGTTCCTGCTCAGCCGTAAGAATTTTATTATCCATATTCATTCTGCCTCCCTACAGGTATTTGGCGCTGAGCCTTAAGAGTTCTTCCTGATTCGTTTCTTTCGTATTGACAATCCCGGAAAGATGCCCGTTGGACATTACGCCGATCCGATTGGTAATTCCCAGGATTTCCGGCATCTCAGAGGAAACCACAATGATGGTCTTGCCCTGCTTTGCCATATTGATAATCAGTTCGTAAATCTCGTATTTTGCGCCTACATCAATTCCTCTTGTGGGTTCGTCCATCATGAAAATCTGCGGGCCGCGCTCTAACCATTTTCCAAAAATTACTTTCTGCTGATTTCCGCCGGAAAGATTTGCAATCATGTCCTCCGGCCCCATGCATTTTGTATGCATTACCTTAATCTCATTTGCGGTTGCCTTGGTCATTTTCTGCTGATCCAAAGCAATGCCGGATTTGTACTCAGGCAGGTTTGCAATGGTGGTATTAAAAATCAGGTTGCCTTTCAAAAACAGTCCGTTGGCCTTCCGTTCCTCTGTAATCAGGGCAAATCCATGCTCCATGGCTTCTAACGCACTGTTAAAGTTCATCAGGCGGTTTTTAAAATACACCCGGCCGGCAGCCCTGGTACGGATTCCGAAAATAGTTTCCAGAAGCTCTGTCCGCCCGGCCCCTACCAGACCGTACAGCCCGAAGATTTCTCCCTCTTTCACATCAAAGGTGATATCCTGCAGATGAGGCTCGAATTTTGTGGACAAATTCTGAATGGACAAAATCACCTCTCCCGGCTGATTGTCCACCGGCGGGAACCGGTTCTCCAGGGAACGTCCAACCATAGCTGCAATCAGCTCGTTCATGTCTGTTTCCTTCGCGCCCTTTGTCATAACCAGGTTACCGTCCCGAAGCACCGATATTTCATCACAAATCTCAAAAATCTCATCCATTTTGTGAGAAATATAAATCAGGGAAATTCCCTGGGATTTTAACATCCGCATCATTTCAAACAGCTTATCCACTTCCTGCACCGTCAGGGAAGAGGTAGGCTCGTCTAATACAATTACTTTTGAATTATAAGAAATTGCCTTTGCAATTTCACACATCTGTCTCTGCGATACTGACATATTCCGCATGGGCTGGGTAAGGTTTACCGTCATCCCCAGCTTCCGGAACAGCTCTGAGGCTTCTTTTTTCATTCTGCCTTCATCCACAATTCCCATGGAATTCACCGGATACCGGCCAAGGAACAGATTGTCAATCACATTTCTCTCTAAACACTGGTTCAGTTCCTGATGCACCATTGCAATTCCGTTCTCTAATGCATCCTTGGGACCAGAAAAACTTACTTCCTTGCCGTCCAGAAAAATATTGCCCTCATCCTTCTGGTAAGTCCCGAACAGACATTTCATCATGGTTGACTTTCCTGCGCCGTTCTCACCCATCAGTCCCATTACCGTGCCGCGCTTAATGTCCAGATTAATGTGATCCAACACACGGTTCCGGCCAAAAGACTTGCTCATGCCCCGTATCGATAAGACGGTATTATCTTTCTTATCTGCCATTTTGCCACTCCTGTATGTGTAATTGATAGTTACGAAAATCAAACCGGGAAGATAATTCCCTTATCTGCAAAACGGCGCCTGTCAGCCTGCTGACAGATTTCCCTGACGCCGGTATGCAAAAAGGCTGCCAGAAAGATTTCCTTCCTGGCAGCCCGCTTTCACAGCTAAAAAACATTACTGCTTATTGTTTACTGGCTAAGCAAAGATGTGTAGGAAGCTGCATTATCTGTCTTTACCATGTTGATTGCAAACGCATCATACTGGCCTGGATTTCCAAGACGGTTTGTAACGTTGGACTCTGTCTGTCCGTCACCGCCGATATACTCAACTTCAAGATTCAGAATATCGTCATAATTCTGAAGCAATGGCTGATACGTAGAGCTTAAGAAGTTGTCAGAAGCATTGTAAATATTCAGCCAAATCTTCTTGGTTGCATGAGAACCTTCGTCAAGCTGTTTAGATACAGGCTCATAGATCTTTGTGGAATCTGTGAAATCCTGATAATTGTCAGCTGTAACTGCTACGTTCAATGCATAATAGGAACGCTCTTCTTCTCTGTATACATATACATCATCTGTCAGAACATTGCCTGCTTCGTCTGCAGTTCCGATTCCTGTGTCAATGTCAACGCCGTCTAATGCGTTACGAAGAACTCTCAGGGTCAGATATGCCTGTACGTCTGCATGCTGGCTGATGGTTCCGCCGTATCCTTCTGCGATAGCTGCAACTGCGTCGCTGTTTGCATCATAACCGAAGGTAGGAACTTTGTTGTCTTTGGACCATGCGTTGAACATGGACATTCCCATACCGTCATTGTTAGAAACTACAACGTCAATCTGATCGCCGAAAGAAGAGGACCATGTTCCGATTGCGTTTCCTGCTGTAGCTGCATCCCAGGTAGCTCCTGCGGAGTTCTTCATTTCCTGAGAAGCAAGTTCGCGTACCACATATTTCTTGCCGCCTACTTCGATTTCGCCGTCCTGTACCATGGTTGCTGTTCCGTCTGTATTGGTACCTGCAGGATCGCTGTTGATATTGCCGTCTTTGTCCACGCCGGTTCCGAGAGCCTTACGAACGCCTCTGGTACGTGCGATGGAGTCATTATGTCCGATATCACCGATTGCCAGAACATAACCGATGGTGCCGTCGCCGTTGCGGTCAATCTCATCAATGTGAGCTTCAATGTATTCTTTTACCATAGTTCCCTGAAGTTCTGCGCCCTGGTTAGCGTCAAACCCTACATAATATGTATTGGCATTGAAGTTCAAAGCTGCTGTGTCCAGTTCACCGGTTGAGCTGTTTGAAGGCTGACGGTTGAACCATACCAGCGGTTTATCTTTATTTGCCACATCTCCTGTAGAGCCGGCATCTGAGCCAGCATCTTCACCGGCATCAGCTTCTGCATCTGCTGCAGGCTCCTGGGTCTCCTCTTTCTTGTCGGTGTTATCTGCCGGAGCGTTGCCGCCTCCGTTGTTGCCGCATGCTGTGAGGGAAAGCCCAAGGGCTAATGCCAAAGTTACAGAAACAAATTTCTTCTTCATAATGAATATCTCCTTTCCTCCTGTGCTGTCCGCACTTTATTGATGTTGACAGTATAGAACATCTTTTCAGGAGAAAACATAGAATATTTTTCACTTAACATTGAAATTTCTATTATCTTTTTTCGGCATTTTTTACAATATATTCCAAATTATACAAAATTTTTACAGCAATGGCCACAAACAAGGGAAAATGGCAGATTCAGACCCCTTTAAAGGTTTTCCGCGATGGTTCACGCCCCAACCCGCACTCCGAAAGAAATATTCCAAAAACCGTCAGCGCTGCCAGCGATACTGCAGCGGCCCGGATACTTCTTTTCATTCAATCACTCCTCAAAATAAACTTTTTCCAGAAACATTGTACCATTGATTTTTACGCTGATCAATGGTACAATAATTCCTGACGTTTTAAGACAGGACGGCAACATTTTTTGAAAAAAGGAGGATTTTTCATGGCAACATGGCAGATTGTATTGATTGTAATTACCGTTCTCTTGCTGGCAGCAACCATTGCGCTTTACATAATGGGCAAAAAATCACAGAAGAAAAAAGAAGAGCAGGACGCACAGATTGCTGCCGCTTCACAGACCATATCAATGCTTGTGATTGATAAAAAACGGATGAAACTAAAAGACGCGGGGCTCCCCCCGGCAGTGTTGGAGCAGACTCCTAAAATGCTGCGGGGTTCTAAAATGCCCATTGTAAAAGCAAAAGTCGGGCCGAAAATTATGACATTTATCTGTGAAGGGGAAATTTTCGACCGCATCCCCACCAAAAAGGAAGTGAAGGCTGTAGTCAGCGGCCTCTACATTACCTCCGTCAAAGGACTTCGGGGCCCCATCGAACCAGTTGCAAAGAAAAAGAAATTCTGGGACAGGTTCAAAAAAGAAGCCCAAAAATAAACGCAGCCGGAACACAAATAAAAAAAGACTGCCGGAACACGCAGTTTACTGCAATATATTTTTTTCGCATTTCAGCAATATATTGTGTGTAAATTTCATGTTCCGGCAGTCTCTTTTTTACTTCCTCACCTTATAAAAACGTCAGGATTTATCTCACTTTAATCATACTGAAGCATTTCTTCCATATTTTCCTGGAGCCGCTTAAGGTAATCCTTCATTTCTTCTCTTAATTCATCGGTTCTTAAGGCAAACTCAATATTGGCCTGGATAAATCCTGCCTTGGTTCCCACATCGTACCGGTGCCCTTTAAAATCATAGGCATACATGGCCTGCTCTTTTGCCAACCGCTTCAGGGCGTCTGTAAGCTGAATCTCACCGCCTCTTCCTGCATCCTGTGTTTCCAGGAAACGGAAAATCTCCGGCGTAATAATATACCGTCCTAAAACAGCCACATTGGACGGGGCTTCTTCCAAAGAGGGCTTCTCCACCATATCGGTAACTTTATAAACACGGTCATCCACCTGTTTTCCCGCAATGATTCCGTATTTATCCACCACTTCCCGGGCCACAGTCTGCACCCCTAAAATGGACGTCTGGTATTCCCGGAACACATCCAGCATCTGCCCCAGGCAGGGCTGTTTGGACACTACCACATCATCCCCCAACAATACGGCAAAGGGTTCGTCTCCAATAAAATGCCGGGCCGCAAGAATGGCGTGTCCCAGACCTCTGGGTTCTTTCTGACGGATATAATGGATATTGGCCATTTCGGAAATTTCTTTTACCATATCAAGCATTTCCAGTTTGGCGCCCCGTTCCAATTCCAGCTCCAGTTCGATGGAGCGGTCAAAATGGTCCTCAATGGAACGTTTGTTGCGGCCGGTTACAATGATAATATCCTGAATTCCGGCTTCCACTGCCTCCTCGATGATATACTGGATGGTGGGTTTGTCCATAATGGGAAGCATTTCTTTGGGCTGTGCCTTGGTTGCAGGCAGAAACCTGGTCCCAAGCCCGGCCGCCGGTATAATCGCTTTTTTTACTTTCATATGCCTTCTCCTTGTACGGTTTCTTCTCTCTATGCCATTGCAGGTTTAGGAAAGGGTGAAATTCCCCGCTTCTTTTGATTTGATGCTCATGGTAATGGAACAGTCTGCCAGATGTTCATAATTCACTTCCAGATTGTACTTCACCTTTACGTCAATATTATCCTCTGTCTCCGCAATATCCACGCTTTTTGCGTCAATTCCGATTAAAAGGCTTCCAAAAGGCGTATTGTAATAAGAAACGTTTTTCCTGTTTTTTTCAAAAATCATGTGGACATTGGAAACGCCTTTCTTGGTAATGTCCAGGGATTCATCCGTAAGCTTGATGATATTCCTGGTATTCCCATCAAATCCTTCCATGACTTCATCGTACATAATATAATGTTTGCCGTTTTTCTTATAGTAGTCGCCGGCCGTGATCACTTCCACCGGCTCAACATCTTCTTCATCTCTGGCTGCAAACTGCAGGCCGCTGATTGATAACAGTACATCTTTTGTCATATGTTACTCCTCAATATGTATTAATTGTGCTTCTTTGATCTCACAGGGCAGAATGGAATTGGCAAAATTTTTGAATTTCTCCGCCGCATCGCTGACATAAAACTGGTACTCGGCAAAGAGTTCCTGCTTTCCGTCATTGGCAATCTGATGCTCCTTCAACAGACGTTTCAGACCCTGGGCCGTCTCATAGGCAGGGTTCACCAGATTCACTTCGTCCCCCATAATGTCCCGGATGGTAGACCGCAGCAGGGGATAATGGGTGCATCCCAGAATCAGCGTGTCAATATTTGATTCCTGAAAAGACAAAAGATAGCGTCTTGCCACCTCTATCGTCACAGAATCCTTCAGCCAGCCTTCTTCCACCAGAGGTACAAACAGAGGACATGCCTTTCCTAACACCACCGCGGCCGGATTATGCCTGTGGATCATTTCCGTATAAATCTGGCTGCCCACCGTCCCTTCCGTTCCGATAATGCCTATTCTGCCATTTCTGGTAGTTTCCGCAGCCACTTTCGCTCCCGGCTTTACCACGCCGATAATCGGCATTTTCATCTCCGGTCTGATTTCCTCCAATGCAAAGGCGCTGGCCGTATTGCAGGCCACCACAATTGCTTTTACCCCCATGGTTTCCAGAAAATGAATAATCTGCCTGGAATAACGGATAATAGTTTCTTTCGATTTGCTCCCGTAGGGAACCCGGGCTGTGTCCCCAAAATAAATAATATTTTCCCGGGGCAGCTGACGCATGATTTCTCGTGCCACCGTCAGCCCTCCCACACCGGAATCAAACACCCCTACAGGAGCATATTTCTTCTCTTCAAAGGATTCTTTCATCTTGATTATCTCCCTAAACAGGTCATACACATGTATATTACCTGTTTTGCGTTGAAAATGCAAGAGGGGGAGAAAATTTTCAGTTTTTTCCCAGTGCTTCTGCAAACACTTAGTCCGACAGCTTTTCTTTCATCCAGTCCAGAAGCGCAAATTTCACTTCATAATTTTTATGCTCCATCAGGCTTTGATATTCTTCTTTTGTTAATGTCTGTTCTAAGGATTTTTCTGCTTCTTCCTCTACCACCTCATACACGCTGTTGTAAAAGCACAGGTTTGGATACATAACGCACCACCAGTTCCGGCCCTTCCCTTCTCCGATCACAACCTCAAGGGCCTCATAGGTTCCGGCCGGGAAGGTGTAATTCCCATAGGTTTTCCAGGGAAATTCCACAATGGCAAGGTCTGCTTTTACCGAATAATCAAATCCTTCCGCGGCAATTACCTGCTCTGCCCTGGCTTCAATTTCCGGCAGGCTGTCTTTTATGATCCGACGGCTCTCTTCAATATCACTGACGCCGGAAAGCAAAGGCTGCATACAGGCTCCTATGGCGTCTCTTACCTTTAATTTCAATTCCTGATCCAGTTTCGCGTCGCTGTTTGCCCGGATATGGAAACGGATGATTTTCCCTGCGATTTCTTCTGTCATGGCATGGCTTTTATATTGGCGGCATCCCAGCAGGACAATTGCAAGAACTGTCAGAAGGATTCCCTTATGTATCGTTTTATTCATGATTTTTCCCTTTCTGGATTTTCCCCCGAGGGGATATTTTCTGCCGGCTGTACCCATGATATAAATAATACGTACGCTCTTGGGTATAAAGAGAGTATTGCCGGAATTTTCCAGTTTATACAATTTGGGAAAAATCATTTTGTCATCTTGTAAAACAGAGATCTGACAGAAGATGTGATTGCGGTTCTGGAAACATGAGAACAGAATTTGTTAGAAGAAAATAAGAAACGCTGTATAAGAGAGGGCACATTACCCTCTCTTTTTTGCAGCCAGAAGAAATCGGTGAATCTGTCCTTCTATCACACCGTCCCGCTCCAGTATTTCCTGGGCACGGTAAAGATTTTCCAGGCAGCTTTCCACCTGAAAACCGGGAAACTCCCATTCGATAATACGGGCAAACCAGACAAGAGCCCCCACATCCCAGAACTTAATGGGCCGAAAGGCTTCCTGGGCTTCCAACACGCAGAAACCGCTTTTTTCAAAAGCCGCCCGGGCCTTCTCCAAATACTGCTCCGGAAAAGGAAGCTCCGGCACGTCCTTCAGTAATAATGCCACAAGCTCCCTGTCATTTTCGGCTCCCACCTGTTCTGTGACAAAAATGCCGCCGGGTTTCAGCGTACGGCTGATTTCATCCGGATTAAAATTCCCGTGACGGTTTATAATCATATCAAAACTGCCGCTGTCAAAAGGCAGCCTGCCGCCGCTGTCTGCCTGACGGAAATCAATTCCCAGAGGCAGCAATTTTTCCCGGCACAATGCAGCATTGGGCGGATAATTCTCTGTTGCAGCCAGGCTCCCACAGGGATGACCCAGAGACAGCAAAAACTCACCGCCTCCGGTATCAAGATCCAACAGTTTCATATCCGGCTTTAAATACCGACCTACCGTCTCTCTGTAGTTCCATGGCAAATCCCGTTCCTCGTCGTATTTTCCATTGATATGGGAAAAATCCCATCCGTGAATATGCGCCGCTTCTTCTTCCTGAAGCCAGATTTTTTTCAGAGCTTCTTTCTCCATAATTTATCGCTCCCTTATCTTTTTACTGGTTATAGTCTAGCACAATCCCTGCGATTTGTCACTTGTGGCAGTTAAAAATATCCTTTGAAAATTTCAGCAAAACCGCCCCGTCAGCTTTTTTCTTCTTTCCAACGGCTGGAGTTTATCCTTCCTCATGGCTTTCCTCCTCTCCATGCAATCAAGCGATAAATTCCATGCTATTCATCAAAATAAAAACGCAGTTCATTTTCTAAATCATCCAGCTTCTCTTCCACGGAACGGTCTTCACTTGTCATAAAGATCGCCTGGAATACCAGGGAATTCTCATAATGGCAAAACCGGGCCGTGGTGACCTGCCGGGTGATCTGGAACAATTCCTCGGCTTTTCTCTTGGCCGCTTCCGGCTCCTCCGTTCCTAAGCCAAACCGGTATTGGAGCGTCGGCACAACCGCGTTGTCATTGACGGGGATGGCCGTAAACATGGTTCCGCTTCCAAAGCCCTCCCAACCCGTTTTGCCCTGCATTTCATCCGACAGCAGAAAAGCCAGGAAGTCGCCCGCCTGGGAAGCCTGCGGGCTGTTCGCCCGAACTGCCGCAAACACATTCACCTGCGCGTTGATTCCCCCTTCCCCGTTTGGGATCGGCAGGAACTTAACGTCCGTCCCCGAAGCGATAGACCTCTGGATGAGGGATTCAAATACGCTGCCCCTGCAATGCCCAAGCATCGTGACATCAGGCAGCTCCGGCGCGCCCTCGGAAGAAAACTCCCGGCCCTCCACCAGCCGCTTTGCCAGATTCAGCAGTCCTTCCGAAAACGCGATGGACTCTTCCTCATAATCCAGTGCGGACGTCCCAAAAAGCCCCGGCATATATTCCCTCAAAAAAAATTCCGTGGGAAACCCGCTCACCCCTGTATGGCTGGCAATCTCCTCCAAAAACTGCGCCGGCTGGCCCGAAGACGGCTCCCAGTCCCCCAGCGTGCCGTCTGCCACGGCGACGCCCGCCAGCATATACCCAAGAGGCAGAAAATACTGTTTCCCATCCACTTCTCCGGCTTTCAGCACTGTCTGGTTCAGCGGCAGATCCTCTAAGCCTTCCATCACTGTATTCAGATCTAAAAATACACCGTTATAACTGCTTTTTATCACATCCGGCAAGGCCTGGTTGCTTTCATCCAGAAGAAACACATCCGGTCCCTTGCCCGCCATGACCTGCACCTGCATGTCCTTCACGGCTTTTTTGTTTTTTTCCATTTTCTCCGTAGGGGAGTTGTCAATAAAAGGAACCGTTTCAATCTCCACCTCCACTTCCGGATGGAGCTTGCAATATTTTGATATTACCTTCCTGTAGAACTCCTCCTGCTGTTCTGAAATGGCAACCACCATCTTCGATGTGGCCCCAGTCCTCTCTGACTCCTTTTTCCCGGAGGATGAATCCGAAGGGCCGCAGGCCACAATGGAAAGGGCACATAAAAGCCCTGTCAGAATCAACGCTGTTTTTTTCTTCATATCTTGTTGCCTCCCATCCGCGTTCAGATACAGCAGCTTAAATCAATCTGTTTGAAGAGGTTGATCTAAGCTGCCATAATTATGGTTTGAAATTTTTTATACTAAAAATGACTCAAGGGTGTTCCTTATTACTTATTTTATTTCATCTTATATATTATCGGCTAAACATAAAAATTATTTTATGTAAATTAATGCAATCTATATCCATGACATTCTGTTCTAGTGCCGGCATACGCACTCCATTCCGTGCTTACATATGAGCAATTAGAACATTTATAACGATAAACATTATATACTTTCCACGTTAAGTCATCCCCGTAGGGATATCCATGTTTACACTTTGTAGATGTAGGCCCTGATTCATCATTTCTTACTTTAACAGTGTTTAATGTCATTCTCCCACAATTTCCGCATTCCTGCACTCGCGGTTGAATTCCTTTCTCTGCCGGCTGGGCCGCTGACACTGGCATTGCCAGTGTAAATGCCATTGCGCATAATACCAAAACAGACGTTATTTTTTCTTCATACACTTCCTCCTATAGCCCCTTGTTCATTTTCAATATCTTATTTATCAACATACAATACATGTTTTTCTTCTTCCTTTTTTGCGATGATTCACTCTACGTTTTTCACATCATCAATATACCATACCTCTTTTCCTTTATACCCATATTGTCCGCCAATTACAGATTTACTGTCCATATATTTTATTTTTAAAAAAGAAAAAGCTCCGACCATATCAACAATTAAATAGTTTATGATATGAACCAAGCCTCTTTACAGATCCCGCAATATTCTAATTCTTCCCGTCAAAGGGCAGCATAATATTCACAATAAATTCATAATTTTCATTGATGCACTCCATCGTGCCGTCATACCGTTCCACAGCATCCTTCACACTTCGAAGTCCCCAGCCATGCAAAGACGTATTCTCTTTTGTTGTAGCCGGAAAAACCGCAAATTTCTGGTTCTGGCTGCATGGATTAAACACCCGGATAAACAGAAAAAAATTAGCCCTGCGCATGGTAAGTTTAATCATTCTGTTATTTTCCAGTTTTTCCACTGCCTCAATCGCATTGTCCAGAAGATTTGACAGGATGGTGCACAGATCATTAGGTAAGATTGTGCTGTTTTCAGGAAATTCCACATTGATATCCGGCATAATACTTTGTCCATTCATTTCCTGAATCTTGCTGTTGAGCACGGCGTCAACCACATCTGTGCCTGTCCATTGCTTTTTTGATAACACCAGGATAGGTTCTGCAATTTCTTTTATGTATCTTTGGGCCTTCTCTACTTTTTCCTCCTGCAAAAGCTGATACAGCAGATTTAAATGATTGTTTAAATCGTGGTACAGTTTGGCATTGGCCCTGTAAATTTCACTTAAAGAATTATAGTTTTCGTTTAATAAGCCATGCCGCATTTCGAGAAAACTCACTTTATGTTTCTCTTCTTTCTGCATCACGGCAAAATAACTGATAAATATCATAGACGCCAGGAAACACAACACAAAAAACCACAACGCAGGCATGGAATCATCAATCATTTTCAATGCCTGCTGCGACAAAAATATAAATCCGATAAATCCTCCCAGAGACAATGCCGTAATCAAATAAGCTGCTTTCAGTTCCACAGACAATCTTTTTAAATATTTTCTCAGAAACAGGTAAAGCGCTGCCCACAAACTATTTACAATCGTGATTACAATTGCCCGCATCAATCCAAAACTGCTTAAAATCTGATCAAGTGTCTGAGAACCGTCAAAAAAATCTGATACTGTTATCAGAATAAAGAAATCGAAAAAATTCATACAAACCAAATAAAAACTCATGACAGAAAAAGCAGTGATATAATTTACCCCATAAACCATCCATACAGATACGCTCAGGTAAATTTCAACTAAGATAAGCGTAAAATAAGAAAAGAGCACAAACTGATTGCAGAATAAAACCATAGTTGTGATAACCAAAGACAATACCATATCTGTTTTTCTATTACCACGTTTCCTTTTATTCGCAAAAATATCTGAAAAGACCAAATATGCAATAAATCCTTCTATAAACGTTGACAGAAATTCCACCATTCCATAAACCAGCATCATATTCTTTCTTCCCAAAACGCACTGACTCTCTTTTTCAATTCATCCAATCTTGCACGGCTGGCAAACAGGCGAACCCCGCCTTCTAATTCCACACATCCATTAATGATTTTCATAATATGCTGAATATTAACAATACTTCCCCGATCGATAAACACAAAATCTTCCGAATCCAATTCTTTTGATACATTGCTCAGGCTTTTTCTCACTTTAGCTGCACTGCCGTCTGTCAGATTTATCACTGAATTTTTCCCATCCCGCTCTATGTATCGGATTTTCCGGTATGGTATTTTTTCCATTCTGGTGGGCATATCAATACAATATGTCTGATCCGATCTGATTTCAATCATTTTAACCGCATCCAACAGAGCATGGCTGAACCTGGAATCCATACTATTCTTGGGAACATAACGGAAAATTGACAACTCGAATGCGTCTATTACATACTTCATATGAGATGTAATAAATATAATCAGCGCTTCCGGCAGATGTTTCTTAATATATTCCGCCAACTGCATTCCATCAATACACGGCATTTCAATATCGCTTAAAACCAAATCAAAATGCTTTCCTTCCTCAATTTCATACTGTAACAGCCTGCTCTGAGAATACCCTGTTATTTCTGCATGAATACCGTGCTCTCTCAGCAACGCATCTACCCGCTTTTTCAATACTGCTAATGACTGTTCTTCATCATCACATAACGCAAGATAAATCATAGGAACCTCCCCCAAAATCATGTTTAATCGCGGCAATCAGACATCCTGCTTACAAATTGTCGCCTTTTTCTCTCATTATATCAAAAAAACCGTATTTCTCAATCCTCTAATGTATAAAAATATCTGATATTGCCTGGTCAATTTTCATTGTCTACAGGAAAATCACAGGTTATACGCAAGACTTGGCTGCAATTTCTTCGCCGCTGCAGCCTGCGTATAATCTTCACGTTCCAACGCCCTATGTGTATGGAAAAACTAAGGCAAAGCCGGCAGTCCATCCCCTACTCCCAATTCAGCATAGCAATCTCCACCTGAAACACATGCTGCGCCTCCTGGTTATAGGCATCCGGATAATTCCGGTACATCCGGTACAGGCTGCGGTTTTTGCTGCCCAGGGAAATAAAACTGTTTGTCACATCAATTCCATACTCCTGCTGCAGCCGTTCTGCCGTTTCAGCCAGATCCGCCGTAAGCTGTTTTTCTATTTTTTTCTCCAGCTGATACTGTTCGGAGACTGAACTGACCTGTCCGGTTTTCAGACGGCCTTTTCCTGTGATTCTGACTGTCACAACAGGCAGTGTTCCTTCGAGCATGATCGTCTTTTTGGCCCGGATATCTGAGATTTCCACCACCAGGTTTTTCGCCGGCTCACAGGTGAATTTCTTCAAAAGGTTCTGGCAGAGAAAGGATTTCATGGCGTCCTCCACGGTAAGAATTCCCTGATAATTAAAGTTGGAAACCGCCCCATATCCGGTGATCACCGGCCGGTTTCCCTGCTCGGTCAGCACAGGAATCAGCAGAAGTTCATCCTGATTGTGCCACTGGTTCATAAGATTTCCCACAGTGGCAATCTTATTCTGCTTAAAGTCCTTCTGGCTCTCTAACATTTCCTCCAGATAAGTTCCCATGGACCCTTCCGTCTCTTCCGTAAGGCTTAAAATCTCCGCCGCTGAGCCGCTGCCAATCAACAGACTGGTATTTCTTGCGGAGGCTTCCCGCTGCTCCCAGGCTGAGAGAATCCCCCGAAGCTGCACCGTATCTGAGAAAACATTTTCCCCCAGCACCACCGCTTTCATATGATTGTAATCCAGTACCCGGTTGGTATTATTTTCATAAGATTTTTCCACATGATACATGTCCGCGCCCTCTAACGACAGGCCCATGGCAGTGTCCACGGTCTTTCCCTTTTCCGAAATCTGGGCAAGATCCGGAAAATCATAGCTTACTGCAAGATCTGGCGAATTCCCAACCTCTCTGCGGAACACATCCTCCTTTGGTTCTTCCTCTGCGCCTCCTTCGAAATTCCCTGCATCAATTTCAGAATCTTCCTCCTGCAAGTCGATTCCCACAGCCAGAGGAAAGCTGCGCTGCTCCAGTTCTGTAGACGCGCAGCCGGATACATGGAATATGCCAATGAGCAGCCACAGCGCCCATAAACGCCCTGCCGCAGATTTTTTCTGCCGGTTTCTCTTTCTTTTATTCTCTGTTTTCTTCACGTTCCATCCCCTCCTTTTTCATGCCGGACTGTCTGATGCGGAATGCCAGAAGCAGAATCAGAAGAATTCCTGTCATTCCCGGAAGCACAATCCATTTCTGGTAAATCTCATACACCTCCATCAGAAATGTATTTCCGAAGAACCCCATGCCGATAATAAACGCCAGAACCAGTGAAATCCACATACTGCAACGGTTCCCCGTCTCATGGAACAGCTCTTTCAAAATCAGCGTGCTTTGAAACACCCCGGTATGCATCAGCGCAAACAATGCCAGAAACCACACAGAAGTCATAATCACATCCTGTCTGGTAAAAAATCCTCCCGGCAGGTTAATCATGCTCATCAGAGTAATTACCGGACGTTTTAAAACCCCCAGGGTATTCCTTCCGAACACCCCCAGAAGTATCAGATAAATCACCCCGTTTAAAGCCGCAGCCACTCCCAGGGCCCACCTGCCGCAGCTGGCAAGCCCTTCCGGCTTCCGGCAAAAAGGCTTTAGAAATAATACTGCTGTCAGAGGCAGAAAAAACACCCACACGGCCACGGTTCCCCGTGAGAAATCTCCGCCTCCGGAATACATCAGCGGATACCAGTAATCCGTCCGAATCTCCCTCAGCGCAAGAAACAACATCAGAAGCAGCGGAATTCCCAGAAACCAGAAAATAATTTCATAGACTCTGGCCCTTCCCTCAATGCCCCGCACGGTGCCGTAAGCTGCCAGAAGCAGCAGCAGAATGCTGACCCAGAAGTAGGAACCCTCCGGCAGCAGCCAGGTCAGAACCAGGGTGGTGACCTGATACAGCACAAATCCGCAGAGCGTCACAAAATACAGATAGTAAAATACCATAAAAGCATCTCCGGCAATCTGGCCTGCCGTATCCTTCATATAATGATAGTAATCTCCTTCTGCATTCTGCAGATTCTTCTGTATCAGCCACAGAAACACCCAGCCGCCTGCCGCTCCTGCCGCCAGGCTAAACAGGCCGTCCGCCCCCGTCAGGGACGACAGGATTCCAGGAAGCATCAGGCTGCTTAACCCGAACAGATCCAGAATCAGAAGCCGCCTGACCTGACGCAGTGATATTTTCCAATTATCCGCAAACATAACCTTGAACCTCCTTATGATTTCCCCTTATCCTGCTGCTTAAATTTCAATCTGGTGCGGGCGCCTTCTCTGGTATAGATGGGCCGCTTCCTCAGAAAGCCTAAGGGAAGCCGCAGAAAGGTGTCCCGCTCATCCCGGTAACCGTTCAAATCCGCCCCCACAAACGGCGACAGATAGGGAATCCCGAAGCTTTCCAGATGAGACAGATGAATCAGAATTCCCAGGGTTCCCACCAGAAAACCGAAAAATCCCAGATAACCGCAGAGGAATATAAACAAAAATTTCAGAATCCGAAAAGCCGTGGCAAATTCTTCATTGGGCACCGCAAAAGAACACAATGCCGTCAGAGCCACCACAATCACCACAATGGGACTGACAATATTCGCATCCACAGCCGCCTGCCCGATAATCAGGCCGCCTACAATTCCAATGGTGTTCCCGTTGGCTCCCGGAAGCCTCACGCCGGCCTCCCGCAGCAGTTCAAAGGCCACCTCCATCAGAATAATCTCCACCACTGCCGGAAAGGGAACTCCCTGTCTGGCCGCCGCCAGAGACAGCAGAAGATCCGTGGGAAGAATCTGAGTATGGAAATTGGTCATGGAAAGGTACAGCCCCGGAAACGTCATGGCAAGAAAAGAAGCCAGATACCGGAGCATTCTTGTAAAAGACGCAATTTCCCACCGACTGTAATAGTCGTCGCTGGTCTGAATAAACGTGTTGTACGTGGCCGGCAGAATCAGCGCCACCGGAGAATTATCCGACAGCAGCACAATCCTTCCCTCTAAAATAGCCATAGCCGCCCGATCCGGCCGCTGGGTGGTCTGAAACTGAGGAAAGGGAGAATAAGTTCTTTGTTCCGTAAGCTGCTCAATAATCCCGCTGTCCAATGCGCCGTCAATCTCGAATTCTCCCAGCCGTTTTTCAATCTCTTCCAGCATCCCCGGATGGATCAAATCCTTCATATACACCAGATCCACATTGGTATGCGTCCGTTTTCCGGCAAAGCTTTCCTTCACCTTTACATGGGGACTGCGGAGCCTTTTGCGGATCAGGGCGGTATTCAGCTTGATGGATTCTGAAAAACCTTCATTGGACCCCCGGATCACCTTCTCCGATTCTGTCTCATATACGCCCCGGCCCGGATAGCCCTTATCAGGAATCTTAAGAGCCTTGTCATATCCCTCCAGGAAAAAAAGCACATCTCCGGTGAGCATTCCCTGGGCTGCATCCTCGATGGTGGCAAAGGGCTGGGAGTCTGAAATATCCTCCACATTCTGCGCCACATACGAAGCCAGCCTGTCCTCCGGCAGCTCCCGCAGGGTCTGCAAAATTTTGCCCACTGCCGAATCCTTCCATTCCATGCTGCTGACAGACACTTCAATATAGGCGATATAACACTCCTTTTTCAGGTTTTGCCCTACCTTCACTTTTCTCTTTTTTATATCTGCGCAATCAGAAAACAGTGCTTCAAACTGACTGATATTTTCCTGCAGATCTGAAGTAATTGGAACTGCCATTGCTTTTCCCCTTTCCATTCAGCAAAATTCTTTGTCTGAGTTCTCCACGAAAAAAGGATAAGCAATCTTTGCCTATCCTTTTCTTACATTTATGATTATCTTTTCCCAAATTTTCCTTTTTATTCCTGTTCCTGAATGATATTTTTCACCACAATCTCCTGATTTTCCACATGATGGCTTACAATTTCCACCACCGCCTCCTTGTCCTTGCGCTTCAGCCCGTCATAAATCCCCTGATGCTCTTCAATAAGCCTGGGATAAATGCTCTCGTTTTTCAGATATTCCACCCGGTAACGGTACATCTGCTCCCGCAGATTATTCAGCATGGTTACCAGTTTGGGATTATCCGCCGCCTGATAGATGGAATCATGGAATTCCACATCGGCCTGGGCGATCTGCTTCACGTCGCCGCTTCTGATGCTCTCTTCAAAATTTTTCAGAGCCACATACAGCTGTTTCAGCTCTTCTTCCGTCATATTGTCGCAGGCCAGCCCCACTGCCAGTTCATCCAGCGCTTTTCGTATCTTGAGCACATCTTCCATGTCTTTTTCTGTCATTTTTGCAACTTCCGCGCCTTTTCTGGGCATGGTCACCGCCAGTCCTTCTAATTCCAACATACGGATGGCCTCGCGGATAGGGGTGCGGCTCACCCCCAGCCTGGATGCAAGCTGCAGCTCCATCAGACGCTCTCCCGGCTTCAGTTCTCCTTTTAAAATCGCTTCCCGCAGGGTATGAAATACAACGTCCCTAAGGGGCAGATATGCGTTTGTATTTAATACTAGCTTGTCTGTCATGTTCTACCTCACTTTTTATTTTTCATACTCATTTTTCCCGTGTTGTTATAAATATCTGTCAGATATACCTGTTTCGCCAAATCTCCTCTCCGCAGCTTCTGATATACCTGCTGAGCCAGCCTTTCTTCATCAAACAGCCCGAACACTGTGGGGCCGCTTCCGCTCATCATGGCATTCAATGCGCCGCCTTTTATCATCTCCTCTTTGATTCGGGCAATCACCGGATAACCGGGAATGGTTACGCTTTCCAACACATTGCCCATACGCGCCGCCGCGCCTGGTAAATCTCCGTCATTGATCCGTTCAATCAGGCCGTCAATGTCAGGATGCAGCGTATCTTCATCCAGTTTCAGATTCTCATATACAAACTTTGTCGATACGCTGACCGGAGGCTTGGCAATCAAAACCTTGCACGCAGGCATCGGCTGCAACGGTGATAGCTGCTCCCCGATTCCTTCTGCCAACGCTGTTCCCCGCATGACACAGTAGGGCACGTCCGCTCCAATTTTTACGCCCCGTTTCATCAGCTCCTCTTTGGATAGCCTTAAAGAAAACATCCGGTTCATTCCAAATAATACCGCGGCTGCGTCAGAGCTGCCCCCTGCCATACCTGCCGCCACCGGAATAAATTTCTGCAGATCAATAAATACGCCGCTTTTAATTCCGAACTCGTCCATCAGAAGTCCGGCAGCCTGATACACCAGATTATTCTCATTCTCCGGAAGGTAATACAAATTGGTCTTTACCCGGATTCCCGGCGTCCTGGTCTTTTTCAAAATGATTCGGTCATAGAGTCCTACGGTCTGCATAATCATCCGCACTTCATGATAACCATCTTCCCGGCGTCTCAGAACATCCAGTCCCAGATTGATCTTCGCCAGGGCCTTTAACCTTAATTCCAACATATGTTTTCTCCTGTATTTTGTATACATTCTCATTAATAGTTAACCATTTTTTCCAAAAAAAGTCAAGATTCCAGGCACATTTTGACACTTTTTACCATATGTCGTCTTGCACCGAATGCTGCTTCCTGCTATACTGGACTTGAAATTTCAACTTTTTCCCTGCCACTGATGAAAGGAAGGAAATCTATGTTTAAAAAATTTTTATCCAAATCAAACCAGACCCCCGCCGTTCTCCCTGATTCTGAAAAAAACTATCCTGCCGGAGAACACGAGAAGATCCTTTCAGAAATCAGTGACATGATGGAAACGCTGGGTTTTGACACCGAACACCTTCTCTGGATTGCCAAACAGAATAAAGAAGCCTTTTCCACCCTGGTAAACCACAACCAGATGATTGCCAATTCCTCTGCTGAGAATCTGGAGCAGGCCGCCTTTGTGGAAGAAAAAATCCAGCAGGTCAATACAAACAGCGGAACTATGAATGAACAGATCCGGCTTGCGGAAGAAAAAGCCGACCTGGTGTTAAAAAATATTACCGACAAAAACCATACCGTCAAAGAAACTTACCACATGCTCCATGACCTGACGGAAACTCTGCGGATTACCCAGGAAACCAATCTGAAATTACTGGAATCTTCCCAGAGTATCCACAAGATTGTAGAATATATCAAAAACATTTCCGAAGAAACCACGCTGCTTGCGCTGAACGCCTCCATCACTGCCGCCCATGCCGGGGAAGCAGGCAAGGCATTTGCTATAGTAGCCGGCGAAGTAGGCAAGCTTTCAGATGAAACAGATTCTTTTATCAATGAAATCGAAGATATCGTGAAAGAATTAGAAGAAAATATCCACAGCAGCCATGCATCCACCAAACATTCCGAAGAATCCATTGAAAAACTCAGCGGATTTGTGGAAAACACGGTGGACATTCTGACAGGCGCTTACAATTCCCTGACGGATATCAAGAAAAATATGGGAAATCTCACTGCCGTTTCCCAGACCAACGTGGAGGTATCCTCCGACGTAACGGAGGCTTTGGGCCTTTTGGCCGGCACGATTTCCACCTCCGCAGAACAGTCTCAGGATTCCATTGAAATGATTGCGCAGCACCAGAAGAAAACCGACACCCTGTTTTCCTGCTGCGACAGCATCAGCTCCATGTGTGAAAAACTTCAGTACAGCATGTGCGCTGTCAGAGGCGAAAATGATATTGTCATCGGCATCAATCCCTTTACCTCCCCCAGTGATATCAAAAATATGTATCAGCCGGTACTGGCCCGTATCTTTGACAGCCTGGGACTGAAAGTAAAGATTATTATTGTCAAGGATTACAATTCCCTGGGAGAACAGATTCAAAAAGGCGGCATAGACGGGGGATGGTTCTCTCCTTTTGCCTACATTACTGCGGCAGAGCTTACTCCGCTGATTCCGGTAGCCACTCCTTTAATCAACGGCAGGGACTACTACAATGGATATATTATTACCAGAAAAGACTCCGGAATTGAAACTCTTGAGGATCTGCCCGGCAGAACCTTCGCCTACGTGGACAAAAACAGCGCTTCCGGCTATCTGTATGCAAAACACAGCATCAAAGAAGCCGGCCTTGATCCGGAGTCTATTTTCCTGAATGTTGCTTTTGCCGGCAGCCACGATCAGGTCATTCAGGGCGTTTTAAACGGTGAATTTGACGCAGGCGCCACTTACAACGAGGCCTACGACAAGGCCAGAAACGCCGGAACAGACATGTCAGGCATTCAGATTATCTCCACCACCGGCAATATCCAGAAAGACGCCATTGCTTTTGGCCGGAATATGGACCCGGAGCGGATCAGGCAGATTCAGAATGCTTTTGTGAATTTCAAAGATTTCTCCGGCATCACCACTCCGGTCACCGGCTTTGTGGAAGCCAAAGACAGCAACTATGATTTGATCCGCCAGGTACAGAATGCAAAATAATACGAAAAAGTGTTAATTATTTCCTGTATCTTCCGATATAATTGACAGGAGTAACAATATTATTCCGGCGGTTAAATACTGCAGCAAATGAAGATTTCGGCAGGTAAGATACTGTGATATTTAACTGCCGGAGTAGTATCATCAGGTTACGGATAACCAAATCAATTTTTGCCAAGGAGGGACAACACTATGAGCGTAAACAGCGTAAATAATGTAAATACCAGTACTGCCGCTTATAACAGTACATCCGTTCAGCAGAAACAGGCTGCTGAGAACACAAACACTACCAAGAACACCGCCGATAACAAAGGCGTTGTATACGAAAAAGGCACATCCTCCAGTTCTTCAACCAAGGGCATCTATTCCAAAGATGAAATTGTAGCCCGTCTGAAGAAGGATGCAGAAGCCAGAACTTCCCAGATGAGAAGCCTGGTGGAAAAAATGATGACCAGCCAGGGGCAGAAAATCGGCCAGGCTGACGATATGTGGAAATTCCTTGCCAGCGGTAAGTTTACCGTAAGCGCTGATGTGAAAGCACAGGCACAGGCTGACATCGCTGAGGACGGATACTGGGGCGTAGAACAGACCTCTGATCGTATCCTTGAATTCGCTAAGGCTTTAACCGGCGGAGACGCTTCCAAAGCAGAAGAAATGCGGGCCGCTTTTGAGAAAGGCTTTAAAGCCGCTACCGGCGCATGGGGCTCCAAATTACCGGATATTTCCCAGAAAACTTATCAAGCCGTTATGGACAAATTCGATGACTGGGCCGGCGTAAAGAAAGCTGAAACAGAAACCGAATAATCATGAACCAAACACACTCATAAAAAACTCAAAAGGGAGGGGCCGGAAGTTTCCGGCTTCTCTTATTTCTTCTGAAAAATTCATGAAATCTTCACAACAATACCTGCAAATACAATAAAAAGGAGGAAGTTTCCATGGCGATTCTGTTACTTTTATGCTGCGCCGTCATCCTCTCCTGTATCATCGCCAACCGCTTTTCCAATAAATTCGGTATGCCTGCCCTGCTCTGTTTCATGGCTCTGGGCATGATATTCGGCTCTGACGGACTTTTTAAGATCTCTTTCAACAATTACACCATGACAGAACAGCTCTGTACCGTCGCATTGATTTTTATTATGTTTTACGGCGGCTTCGGCACAAACTGGCAGACTGCCCGGCCTGTGGCGGTAAAAGCAGGCATCCTTTCCACCTTCGGCGTTATTGTCACTGCCTTGCTCACCTGTTTCTTCTGCTACAAAATTTTACATTTTTCTTATTCAGAAAGTTTTCTGATAGGCTCTGTCTTAAGTTCCACAGACGCAGCTTCCGTATTCTCCATTCTCCGGTCCAAAAACCTGAGCTTAAAGAACTCCACCGCCCCGCTTCTGGAAATAGAAAGCGGCAGCAACGACCCCATGGCTTATATGCTTACCATGATTGCCCTTGCCATGCTTTCCGGAGACACCGGCACTTCCATCCCGGTTATGCTGTTCACTCAAATCACATTCGGCGCCGCCGTGGGCGTTGCCAGTGCATACATAGGCATTGCCGTGCTTCAGAAAGGAGATATTGTATCAGAAGGAATGGATACGGTTTTTGTAATTGCCCTGGCGTTATTATCCTACGCTCTTCCTACCATAATCGGCGGAAACGGCTACTTAAGCGTATACCTGACTGGAATTATTCTTGGAAACAGCCCCATCAGCAATAAAATCACGCTGGTACACTTTTTTGACGGGATTACAGGACTGGCCCAGATATTGATTTTCTTTTTGCTTGGACTTTTATCCTTCCCCCACCGGCTGCCGGATATTTTTCTCCCATCCCTGGCCATTGCCCTTTTCCTTACCTTTGCAGCCAGGCCCATAGCGGTATTCCTTTTTATGCTGCCCTTTAAGCCTTCTCTGCGGCAGTGCCTCCTGATCTCCTGGTCGGGACTCAGGGGCGCCGCTTCCATTGTATTTGCCATTATGGTAATTGCCGGCGGCATAAGCCTGGAGCATGACCTGTTCCATATCGTATTTTTTATTTCCATGCTTTCTGTGGCCATTCAGGGCTCTCTGCTTCCTTTTGCCGCTGAAAAGCTGGATATGGTAGACCGCAACTCCGATATCCGCAAAACCTTCAACGACTATCAGGATGATTCGGATTTGACGCTGATGCAGATGTACATCCCCAGGGGCCATAATTGGGAAAACCGCATCGTTCAGGAGGTCTGCTTCCCCACCGGCTCCCTGGCCCTGATGATTAAGCGGGACAATGAAACTCTCATTCCCAGAGGAAACACCAGAATTCTGGCAGAGGATACCGTCATCTTAAGCGTGCCTGCCTACCGCAGTGAAAATGACCGCAAGCTGAAGGAAATACAGATTACTCTCAGTCATCCCTGGTGCGGCAAAACCATTGCGGAACTAAAGCTTCCGGAAAATCTGCTGATTGCCCTGATCAAGCGGCAGGAGGAAAACCTGATCCCTCAGGGAAGCACCCGGATTTACACAGGGGACAGGGTTGTTATTTATAAGTAGCCGGCTTACAGCAAAAAGCTGCCGGGAAATGAACCCCCGCTATGGGGCAGGTAAATTCATTTCCCGGCAGCTTTCTTTTTCGGCTTGTAAGCCTTTTTACAGCTTTTAAGGATTCCCTTTACAGATATTTGGACTGTGCCGAGAATCTGCTGTTTTTATTTTTTTGCAAATTTCACTTTAAATACATACCACAGCGCGCCTGTAATGCATACGGAAGAGTAACCGCCGCAGATAATGCCTGCCATCAACGGCAGGGCAAACTCCCGAATGGAGCTTACTCCCAGAATAAACAGCACAAATACCATAATAAATGTGGTCAGTGACGTATTGATACTTCTGGACAAGGTCTGGGTAATGCTTCGGTCTGCAATTTCCATCAGAGCTTCTGGATCTTTCTTCTTGCTTCCTCCCAGATTCTCCCGGATTCGGTCAAAAATAACGATGGTGGCATTGATGGAGTAACCTACAATGGTCAGCATACATGCAATAAAGGTATTTCCCACGGAAATCCTTGCCACTGCATAAAAGGCAAGCACCACCAGTACGTCGTGCAGAAGGGCAATTACCGCGCTGCCTGCAAACCGGATATCCTTAAACCGGAACCAGATATAAATCAGCATACAGATAGTCGCTATAATTACGGCCCAGACTGCGTCTGATTTCATCTCATTACTTACGGTGGAGCTGATATTCTCAGCAGTAATTCCGTCCTCGCTGACGCCGAATTTATCAATCAGCGCCTGGTTCAGAGCTTCACGTTCTGCCAGCTCCAGAGAACGTGTCTTGATTACCACCTGGTTGGTTCCCTCAATCTTCTGGGTCTGGACATTGGGATCTCCCGTTACCTCTTCCACAACCGGGACAATGTTTTCATCAATCTCATTGATGGTATAATCTTCGTTAAACGTCACTGTGGTGGAGGTTCCGCCTACAAAGTCCAGACTGTAGTTGAGAATGTTTCCGTCTTTTGAATTATTGATGCCCATTCCCACAACTCCTGCCAGAATCAGCAGACCTGAAACAGCAAAGCATATCATGCGTTTTCCCAGGAAACGAATGGTTTTGCGTTCCGTTGTGGAACCGTAAAATTTAGCGTCCTGCACTCCCAGCGCATAGAAGCATTTCATCAGCCAGCGTGTCACCACCAACGCGGTAAACATAGATAATACAATACCGATTCCCAATGTGTAGGCAAAGCCTTTGACAGAACCGGAGCCGCGGGTGCCCAGTACCACTGCTGCAATCAATGTGGTGATATTGCCGTCCACAATGGCAGAAAGGGCTTTTTCATATCCCAGCTTAATGGCCGTGCTGACGGTCTTTCCTGCACCGATTTCCTCCCGGATACGGGCAAAAATAATGACGTTGGCATCCACCGCCATACCGATGGACAGGATAATACCTGCAATACCCGGCAAGGTCAGTGTAATATCAAAAATCCACAGCGCCCATACCGTCAGCGCAGAATAAAGCACAAGGGCAAGACTGGCGGTAAATCCCGGCGCACGGTACATCACAATCATAAACACCATAACCAGAATCAGACCGATAAGCGCCGCTTTCAAACTGGTGGAAATCGCTTCCTCTCCCAGCTGGGCCCCCACTACCTTGGAGTGAAGTTCCTCTAACTCCAGAGACAGAGAACCGATGCGGATGATAGAAGCCAGTTCTTCTGCAGCCTCAAAGCTTTCCATATGGGTAATCTGGGCTTTTCCGCCGGTAATGGCTTCATCCACCCCAGGTTCACTGATGGTCTGGCCGTCATATACGATAGGCATTGTTTTTCCCACATTGTCGGCCGTTGCTTTGGCGAATTTCTCCGCCCCTTCATCGGTCAGGGTCAGATCCACCACAAACTGGCGGTTTCCCATGTTATCGGTGTAAGTGCCGCCCTGGGCGTTCTGAATATCCGTTCCTGACACCAGAGTCTCTCCGGCTTCATTCTGGAATTCCAGAGAACCCGGCTTGCCCAGTTCCTCCAATATGGCGTTTGCATCAGAAACGCCTGGAATTTCAATATTAATTCTGTCTGTTCCTTCCTGGTATACCGTGGACTCTGTACTGTACACCTCCACACGCTTCTGCAGCTTGTATACCGTATCCTTCATATCCTCTGCCGAGGGATTTTCGTCCACTGCCCTGTAGGTGATACTGACACCGCCTGCAAGGTCAAGTCCCAGCTTAATATTACGGTTCTCTCCTACGCCAACCGTTGAGATAATGGTTCCTGCATACCAGGTCATGCCCACCATGATTGCCAGAATCAGAGCCAAAATCCCTGTAGCTTTACTTTTCTTCATGATTTTTTCCTCTCTTACTTTACTCTTCTGCCAACGCGGCTTTGATCATAATGGCGCATTCAATCCGTTTTTTCTGAAGCTCACAGCCAATTTCATAAGTGTCTGTAATGCTTCCGTGAAAATGATGGGAATTGGCCGCGCAGCCGCCGCTGCAGTAAAATTTTGCAAAACAGTTCCTGCAGTTTTCTTTTGCATAGACGTTGCATTGTTTAAATTCCTTCTGCAGTTCTGTATTTTTCACGCCTTCCAGAACATTTCCCATGAGAAACTCTTCATTTCCCACAAACTGATGGCAGGGATATAAGTCCCCCCAGGGAGTCACAGCCAGATATTCTGTTCCGGAACCGCAGCCGGAAAGCCGTTTTGCCACACAGGGGCCGCCCTCCAAATCTATCATAAAATGAAAGAAATTAAAATCATTTCCTTCTTTGTGCCGCCGGAGCATTTCTGCCGCCAGCCTGTCATATTCTTCAAACAGCTGAGGCAGATCTTCTGTGCGCAGCGCATATTCCTCAGAAGGCGGCGCCACCACAGGCTCTACGGAAATCTGCTGAAATCCCAAATCCGCCAGATGAAGCACATCCCAGGAAAAATCCAGATTATTGTGGGTGAACGTTCCCCGCACATAATATTTTTCCTGGTTTCTGCTTCCGGCAAACTTCTGAAACTTCGGCACAATCAAATCGTAACTGCCTGCGCCTTTGCGAAAGGGACGCATTCTGTCATTGACTTCTTTTCTTCCATCAATACTTAACACCACATTTGCCATTTCCTGATTGGCAAATTCCATAATCTCATCATTCAGCAGTACGCCGTTGGTTGTCAGGGTAAACCGGAAATTCTTATTGTGAATCTTCTCCTGCTCCCTTCCATATGCAACCAGCTTCTTTACCACATCAAAGTTCATTAACGGCTCTCCGCCGAAAAAATCCACTTCCAGATTCCGCCGGTTTCCCGACGATGCAATCAGAAAATCCAGTGCCGCCTTCCCCACTTCATAAGACATCATGGCTCTTCTTCCATGATATTCCCCTTCTTCGGCAAAGCAGTAGCGGCAGGCCAGATTGCAGTCATGGGCAATATGCAGGCACAATGCTTTTACCACTGTGGGCCTGTCCTTAAACTGCTCCATGTAATTTTCATATTCATCAGCGGTGAAAAGCTGCTGCGTCTCTGAAAGAGTTTTCACCTCTTCATAGCTTTCCTCAATCTCCTGTTTTGGATACCGTTTAGAAAGAAGGGAGACAATCTCTTCTTTCCCAGTATTTTTTTCAAACAGGGGAATCACATCATAAGTCACATCATCCACAATATGTATGGCTCCGCTGTTTACATCCAAAACGATGTTGTAACCATTATTTTTATACTGGTGAACCACTGCCGGTTTCCTCGCTTTCCATCCTTTTGCGCTGGTTTTGCCCTTTCTCATGCACAACGCACAAATGACCGCTCGTTTGATGCGAACGGTCTGGTATCATTCTTATGCTGTTCCAATACTCTTTATCTGTTCTCACAGCTCTGGTTTCCTACCGTGCAGCTTGTCTTGCATGCAGACTGGCAGGAGGTCTGGCATTCTCCGCAGCCGCCTTTTTTTACTGTGTTCTGTAATCTTTTTGTATTTAATGTCTTTACGTGTTTCATTTTGAATTACTTCCTTTCTATTTTTACTTTATTGAAGAGAATGTAGAGGGGGAGAGGGGAATAACCATCTGGGTTCCTTATGCCGGCCTTTGTTTTAGGCTGTGGGGGAATAACCATCAGGGCTCCTCCCGGCTTTCTTTGTTTTAGGCTGTGGGGGAATAACCATCAGGGCTCCTCCCGGCTTTCTTTGTTTTTGCTATTTCAAGATCTCGGGCCGGGTCCCTCCTCATGGTAAATCCTCATTGTAAATCCTCTTGGCAAAGTATATCACAATTTTTGTGGAATGAAAAGCATTATTTCAAAAATTCCACGGTTGCCCGGAATTGATCGCAGTCAATGAGCACGTCAAACTGTCCGCCCAGGGCCGCTGTGTAGGTGTTTACGATGGCAAGTCCCAGGCCGTTGCCTTCTGTGGTTCTGGATTCGTCGCCTCTGGCAAAACGCTCCACAATCTGTTCCTTGGTAAATTCCATTGGATATCCTGCGGTATTGGTGATCTCAAAACGGACTTTTGAGCCGTCCTCTGTTACCAGTGTTTTCAGGAAAACTCTCGTATGCTCCTGGGAATATTTCAATGCATTTTCCAGTAAATTCTGGCAGATCCGGTACATATAGCCGCTGTCTGCTGTAAAATCCGTCGGTTCTTTTGTAAGCATCACCACGAATTCCCGGCCGCTTTCTGCAATCCTGTCCTCCATATCGGCTTTCACCTGCTCAATCAGCCGGTTCAGCTCCATGGGCTCCATGTTCAATTCCACATTGCCGCTGCTGGTTTTAGCCAGCTCAAAAAGACTGTCTATCATTTCTTTTAATTTCTGGGCTTTTCGGGAGAGAACTTCAATATAGTCAGACAGTATATCGCTTAATTCCTCTTTTTTCATCAATTCCAGATAACCCACCATGGAAGTGAGGGGCGTCTTTAAATCATGGGACACATTGGAAATCAAATCCACCTTCATCTGCTCGCTGCGCAGCGCCGCCTCTAAGCTTCTCTGATTAATCTGCTCCAGGTTCTCCATATGCCGCTTTAACTGGGTTTTCATATAAGAATCCAGGATAAGGCTGCAGACAATCCACTGAATCCCCACGGTTCCAAGGGGAATATAGGCGCTGCTTAAGTTGCCGTACATCCAGGTATCCTTCAGCCTGAAATTGAAATTTACAATGGCTGCAATCAGCGCCGCGGCTGCAATCCCTCCCAGTATCAGTTTCCATCTTCTCTGTTTTTGCTCCCATTCCCGGAAAAAATTTTTTGACTGGACGTTCCAGTTACGGTTCCCATAAATCAGAATAAATTTCAAAAAGCCTGTAAAGCCCGCCCCAAAGCAGAGGTTCATTATGGAGCCTTCCTGAATATTGTAACTGGTGGGCGTATATCGGTAGGAAAGAATATCCGACAGCATCATAAATCCCAGGATACAGCCCGCTGCTCCGGGAACCAGCCAGATTTCATTTCTTTTCAGAATTTTTTTGATCCATTGCCGGACTCTGCTGCCCGCCTCAGTATTTTTCCATTTTATATCCAATGCCCCACACCACCTTTACATATTTTGGATTCTTTGTGTCTATCTCAATCTTTTCCCGTATATGGCGGATATGTACCATCACCGTATTTTCTACCGTGTAGGCTGCCGCCTCCTTCCAGACCTTTTCATAAATCTTTTCTGCGGAAAATACCTGGCCCGGATGCTCCATCAAAAGCTCCACAATCTTATATTCCGTGGCCGTCAGCTTTACTTCTGTGCCGTCCACAATGGCTTTTTACTTTTCTTGTCCAATACCAGGCTGCCGTTGACAATCATGTCGTCCTGGACTTTGGGCGCGCTGCCGCCCCAGGTATGATAACGCCTGAGCTGGGCCGCCACCCGCGCCGTCAGTTCTGCCGGATTGTAGGGCTTGGCGATGTAGTCGTCCGCTCCCATCACAAGACCGGAAACCTTATCGCTTTCTTCTGTCTTTGCAGACAGGATAATCACTGGAATTTTATTGGTTTCTCTTATCTTCATCAGCGCTGACAGCCCGTTCAGCCTTGGCATCATCACATCCAGCAGAATTAAATCCACCGGATGTTCCCTTAAGATTTCCAATGCCTCCAGTCCGTCATATGCTTTCAATATCCGGTATCCTTCATATTCCAGAAGTTTTCCCAGAGAAAATACAATCTCTTTGTTGTCGTCTACCACCAGAATAGTCTGCTGTTCCATGGCTTTTTCTCCTTGTCCTTGCCAGAGTGTGTTATGTTTCAGGATACAGACATTATAATAATGATTTCAAAAGGAAAACTCAATAAATTTCTTAAAAAAATATTAATAAAAAAAGAAGCTGCCGCATTAAGAAAAATGATACAAGATATAGCTAGTTTGAAACGTTCTTCTATACTATATCTTGTATATGTTTTGCTTAGTGCGACAACCCCTCAGCTTGCCATTCCGCCGATCATCCCCGACGCAGTGCACAGAATCAGCGTAGTTGCAAATCTGGACATTTCCATATTGATTCCCCTGTGAAATACAATGGAACCCAATGCCAGAATCAGAAAATAACATGCGCCCATCGCCATTCCCCAGACAAAACGCTTCCGCTTCATCACTTTTCCGCTTAAAAAGCCCCCCAAAAGTCCGGATATCACATAAATCAGCACAATTCCTATGGAAACCACGCTTTCACTGAGCTGCATCTTATAAAGCATGGCGGACAGGATCAGCAGCATAATCCCCGTAACCATATACATGGTAAGCAGAATTTTCAATATGGATAACAGGGAAACTGCCGGTTTGCTTTCTCCCTGGCCTTTGACGGGCGGCCTCCGCAATTTCTTTTCCATCCCTTTTCCTCCCTCCTGTGGATGTCCCTTTCACTGTCATTTTATTCTGCCATTCCTGAAACTATTACAAGAGTTTTTTCTAAAATTTCCCTAAACTTCCTGGAACTTCTTGCAAATTTCTCCTGTTTCCGTTATATTAAGGAAGGGAAAGGAGAGATGTACTTGGACTCAGGTGACGTCATACAATTAATTATTATTATTATTTTACTCATGTTATCTGCATTTTTTTCTTCCGCAGAGACTGCTTTGACAACTTCCAACAAAATCCGCTTGAGAAGCATGGCGGAGGAGGGCAATAAACGGGCCAGAAAGGTTCTGGAGATTACCGATGACTCAGGGAAAATGCTCAGCGCCATCCTGATTGGAAACAATATTGTGAACTTGTCATCAGCCTCGCTTGCTACAACTTTGGCTACAAAGATTTTTGGAAATGCAGGAGCCGGAATTGCAACCGGAATATTAACGCTGCTGGTGCTTATTTTCGGTGAGATTTCGCCGAAAACTTTTGCCACCATTCATTCTGACAAGATTTCACTGGCTTATGCAGGAGTGATTGGCTGGCTGATGAAATTACTGACTCCCGCAATTTACATTATCAATAAACTGGCTCTCGGCTTTCTGATTCTGCTGCGTGTGGACGCCTCCGGCGCCCAGAACACCATGACAGAGGACGAACTGCGCACCATTGTGGATGTGAGCCATGAAGAAGGGGTCATTGAAACAGAAGAACGGGAAATGATCAATAATGTATTTGATTTCGGAGACGCCCAAGCCAGAGAAGTCATGGTGCCCCGGATTGATATGACTTTTGCTGACATTAACAGCACCTATTATGAACTTCTGGAAATCTTCCGGGAGGACAAATTCACCCGGCTTCCGGTTTATGAAGATTCCACAGACAATGTGGTGGGCATTATCAACATGAAGGATTTACTGTTATACGAGGATAAGGATCAGTTTTCCATCCGGAATATCCTCCGCAAGCCCTACTACACCTACGAACACAAGAATACCGCCGAGCTTCTTCTGGAAATGCGCAAATCTTCTATTAATATCGCAATTGTCCTGGATGAATACGGCGCAACTGCCGGATTAATCACATTAGAGGACCTGTTGGAAGAAATTGTGGGAGAAATCCGCGACGAATACGACATGGATGAAGAAGATCCCATTCAGAAAATCAACGAACTGGAATATATGGTGCAGGGCTCTACCAATCTCAATGATCTGCATGACAGAATGAATCTGGAGCTGGTTTCCGAGGACTATGATTCCATTGGAGGTTATCTGATTGGACTGTTGGATCACCTGCCTACCGTGGGAGAATCCATTACCACAGAAGAAAACATTTATTTCCGTGTGGAGGATATGGAAAAGAACCGGATTCACAAGATTTTTATCCGGCTTCCGGAACCTTCTGAAGAAGAAAAATAACAAACAGCCCCAGTCCTTTCTAAGATTCAAAAAGGACTGGGGCCGTTTGTTATAATCTGATCTCCACCGGCTGATCCAGTTTTATTTCATCTTCTGTTACCAGGCAGTCATAAGCCAGAACTCCCACCCCGGCCTGCTGCACCTGGCGCAGCGTTTCCCCAAATTGGGGATGTGTGCTTTGATTCGGCTCAAACTGCCGGATTCCTTTCATCTGAATCACAAACAGAATCCATGCTTCATAGCCTGCTCTGACCGCTTTTTCCAACTCCTGCATATGCTTAACGCCCCGTTCTGTAGGCGCGTCCGGAAATCGGGCAATGCCTTCTTCTTCCAGAGTGACCCCCTTTACTTCTATCAGAAATTTCCGCTCACCGCCTCTGCCTGCTTCCCCATAAAAATCAATTCTGGAATCTCCGTACTTATATTCCGGTCTGATACAGACAATATCGGAAATCGGGCAGGCAGCTCCCGGCTCATTGGCTCCTGCAATTTCCTGCTCCAACCATTCCCGCACTACCTGATTGGGCGCCTGGGAATCCATATTAATCATCTGTCCCTGCTTGCTGACAGCCACCAAATCATATGCGGTTTTCCGGTTGAGATTAGAACTTCTCTCCAGCCAGATCTCAGCTCCTGGAATCAGAAGCTCCCGGCATCTTCCGGTATTTTTCACATGGCATTTCTCAATCCTTCCATTGATTTCTGCCATTGCAATAAAGCGATTGGGGCGTTCTAAGAAACGCCCCTGTATAATCTGTTTATATTTCATTTCATACCTCTTCCTGCTTCTCCGAAGATACCCATTTGCGCAGTACGCCGTATACATCCTTTAAATCAATGGGTTTGGAAATATGGGCATTCATACCTGCCTGACGGGCTTTGAGCACGTCACTGGAAAAAGCATTTGCAGTCATCGCAACTACGGGAATTTTCTTTGCGTCCTCCCGGTTCATGGCCCGGATGGCCTGAGCCATCTCATATCCGTTCATTTCCGGCATCTGCACATCGGTTAAAATGATATCGTAATAATCTGCCGGATGCTCTGCAAATTGCTCCAGTCCCTCTTTGCCGTCCCAGGCCATTTCAATTTCCGCTCCGGTAATCCCCAGCAGCTCTTTTGCAATTTCCATATTAAGCTCATTGTCCTCCACCAGAAGAATCCGCACCTGCCCTTCTTTGAAGCAAACCGGTTCTGCCGGACCGGAAATTTCCTCAGCTTCCAGATCTGCGCCGTCTTTCTCGTTCTGCATGGGAATCCGTATGATAAATGTGCTTCCTGCGCCCGGACTGCTGATAATGTCAATGGTTCCATGCATCATATCCACAATATTTTTCGTAATTGCCATACCCAGCCCGGTGCCTTCGATTCCGTCTGTCTTTTTCCCTTCTTCCCGCTCAAAGGGCACAAAAACCTTCTCCTGCATCTCCTTTGACATTCCAATGCCGTTATCCATACAGTAGAATTCATAATATCTCACTTCTTTGTTCTGACTTTCCTTTTCCTCCACAGACAGCTTGATCTGGCCGCCTTCCGGGGTGAATTTCACAGCATTCCCCAGTACGTTTGTCAAAATCTGCTGTATCCGCAGCTTATCCGAAACTACCATTTCATGGGAGATATCTGACAGATTCACCGACCATTCCTGTTTCTTGGCCTCCGCCTGCACCTGGATCACCGCCTCCACCTCATGCAGCATGGCAACCAGATTAAAGGGCTCTTCGTTCAGCATAACTTTACCGCTCTCAATTCTGGACATATCCAATACATCATTAATCAGGCTCTTCAAATGCATGGAGGACAGCTCTATCTTGTGGATGCAGTCTTTCAGCCGGTTTGGATTATCCAGATTCATTTTGGCAATGGTGGTCATACCCACAATAGCGTTCATGGGCGTACGGATGTCATGGCTCATATTGGACAAAAACATACTTTTGGCCTTGCTCGCATTTTTCACCTGAATCAGAGAAGTCTCCAAGGCTTCTTTCCGCTTTAATTCTCTGGTATTATCTGTAATCACCACAATCCGGTAATTGCCGGTTTTCCCGTTTCTTACATAGATATGTATGTCAAATTCCTGTTCCTCTCTGCTACAGGGATTGACAATTTTCCGTTGGAACTGGTAATCCTGGCTGTGAAGCAGCTTCTCAAGATCTATGTCATTCTTCAGCAGCCATTGGTTCATAAACTCCTGCTTTCCGCAGTTTTCTTTTGGGGAATATCCCAACACCCGCTCTATATTGTTGCTGATATATTCCATTTCACTGGTTTCTGCATTCTGCAGAATAAATACCTCGTTCACAGTATCTGTCATCCAGCTGAAGGTAGACTGAAACCGCCGCTCCTCCCGGCTTCCCTTCCACCAAAACAGAATAATGGCCACCAGATACACCAGCACTTTGCTTAACAGCGCAAGCAGGGGCGCCTGGTAACATTTCACCACATCCGTTCGGATCGACAGACTCCAGTTGGTATTCTCCACAGGGAGCAGAATGCAGAATTGGATTTTTCCTTTATAAAACTTCCAATAGGATATTTTCTGCTGACGAATCAGGGCAGAGCGGATCTCCTCCAAATTCCTGCTGACCCAGACGTTTGACCGATAGTTCTCCTCCAGACTCTGGCCCTTGGCTGTAATATCCGCATGGGCGGAAGCATTCAGCTCACTGTCATACATACAGAAGTAATATTTTCCATCCAGAGAATCTCCCTCCACAATTTCCTGCATATAGTCGGCAAACACGGTAATTTCCACCGCTCCGGCCCACTCTTTTGTCTCCTCGTCAAAGGCGGACTTCCAGATAGTAAACACCTCCGGATTTCCCTTCTGGGCTGCCCGGTAAATATCGGTCAGCATATCCTGCTGCCGGGTCTTAACCTCCTGAAACTGCGGTTCATGGCTGATGTCGATGATTCCGCCGCCGTTGGTATCTGCAAATTCGCCGTTGGTTTTGGCAATTCCCACGGAATACAAATCATACTGCCTGGAAAAGGAAATCAGCTTCTTGACATTTTCCTCCAGGGAATAATCCATATCCCACATTTCATGATTACTGGCAATGGAGCCTGCCAGATTCCATACGTTGTTCATATATTCTGCAATTTTGCCTTCTGTCAGTTCAAGCTGGTGCTCCACATTTTCTTCCAGGATTTCATAGGTGGAAACACACGTTACCGTTATATCAAACAGAGCCAGAAGTACGCATAAAATCTGTACAAAAAAATATGCAGAATAAGATATCCTGTGTTTTTTCTTAAATTTTCTCATAATTGACTCCTCTGCTTTCTTTTCATCTTGGAAAATGATACCATATCCCGGGAGTTTTTTCCACCTAAAAATCCCCCAAATCATATTTCGATTCAGGGGATTCGTTTTTACTTTAGAGTTTTGTTATTTTAATTTCCAGATATCCTTGTCATATTCCGCAATGGTCCGATCGGAGGAGAAAAATCCTGCCTTTGCTGTGTTCACAAGCATCTTCTTTGCCCATGCGGTTCTGTTTTCATAATCCTTGTACATTTCTTCTTTCTTCGCCGCATAATCTTCATAATCTAACAAGGTCATAAACCAGTCTTTGTTCAGCAGTTCATAATACAGACGCTCCAGGTGTTCTCTGTGTCCCACCTTCATCATTTCTTCGCTGATCATAAAATCCATTGCTTCCTGAATGTCTTTATTTTCCTCGTAAAATTTCCTTGATACATAGTCTGCCTTCTCATAATGCTCAATGACTGTGTCAGAGCTTTCGCCGAAAATATAGATATTCTCTTTGCCCACCAAATCGGCAATTTCCACATTGGCGCCGTCCATGGTGCCCAGAGTTACCGCGCCGTTTAACATAAACTTCATATTTCCGGTTCCGGAAGCTTCTTTGGAAGCTAAGGAAATCTGCTCGGAAATGTCGCAGGCGGGAATCAGTTTTTCCGCATTGGTCACATTATAGTTTTCCACCATAACCACTTTCAGGTAAGGGCTCACCTCCGGATCATGGTTGATCAGCTCCTGCAGGCACAAAATCAAATGAATGATATCTTTTGCAATTACATAGGCCGGCGCTGCTTTTGCGCCGAAAATAACGGTAATGGGCGTGGCAGGCTTTTTGCCTTTTTTAATCTCCAGATATTTGTGAATCACATACAATGCATTCATCTGCTGGCGTTTGTACTCATGAAGCCGCTTAATCTGAATGTCGAAAATGGAATTTTCATCAATTTCCACTCCCTGATACTCTTTCAGGTATGCAGCCAGATGTTTCTTATTCTCCTGTTTGATGTTCAGGAATTGTTCCAGTACCGCCTTGTCGTCTGCAAATGCCAGAAGCTTCTCCAGTTCCTCTGCATTTTTATGCCAGCCTGTTCCGATGATTTGATCCAGATAGCGGCTCAGCCCTTTGTTGCAGTGCATCAGCCAGCGGCGGAAGGTAATTCCGTTGGTCTTATTATTGAATTTCTCCGGATAAATCCGATAGAAATGATTCAGTTCGTTTTTCTTTAAAATTTCTGTGTGCAGGTATGCCACGCCATTGACGCTGTAACCGTAGTGAATGTCCATATGCGCCATATGCACACGGTTGGAGTCGTCGATAATTGCCACGGATTTGTCCTGGAATTTATCTTTTACAATGGTGTCCAGTTCGCGGATAATGGGCATCAGCTGGGGAACTGCCTGATTCAGATAATCCATGGGCCATTTTTCCAACGCTTCTGCCAGGATTGTATGGTTGGTGTATGCACAGGTTTTGGATACAATGTCAATGGCGTCGCCCATACGGATTCCCCGTTCCATCAGCAGACGGATCAACTCAGGAATCACCATACTGGGATGGGTGTCGTTAATCTGAATTGCCGCATAATCCGGCAGATCATACAGTTTGCAGCCCTTTGCCTCGCACTCTGACAGAATCAGCCTTGCCGCGTTGCTCACCATAAAATACTGCTGATATACCCGCAGCAGCCTTCCTGCGTCGTCGGAATCGTCCGGATATAAGAACAGCGTCAGGTTCTTCATAATATCCCCTTTGTTAAAATTGATTCCCTCTCCCACCAGACTTTCATCCACTGTTTCAATATCGAACAAATGCAGCTTATTGGTTCTGTTTTCAAATCCCGTAACATCCAGGTCATACATTCTGGACCAGACGGTAAATCCGCCGAACTGAATTGGATATACAACATCCGTTCTGGTAAGCCAGCTCTCAGGCTGCAGCCAGGGATTTTTATTTTCTTTCTGCAGACGGTTTTCAAACGTCTGTAAAAACAGGCCGAAATGATAATTTAACCCGATTCCGTCTCCGTTCATTCCCAAAGTTGCCATGGAATCCAGAAAACATGCTGCCAGACGTCCCAGACCGCCGTTTCCAAGAGACGGCTCCGGCTCCACCTGCTCCACCAGATTGATGTCCTTGCCGCACTGTTTCAGCAGTTCTGCCACTTCGTCATAAATTCCCAGGTTAATTAAATTGTTGGAAAGCAGCTTTCCAATCAGAAATTCTGCTGAAATATAGTAAATTTTTTTCTTTCCTTCGTTGCTTTCTTTCTCTTTAGCCAGATCTTTCACGATTCCCAAAAGCCCGTAATAAATCTGTTCATCGGTGCAGGCTGCAATGTTGTTGCAGCATTTCTGTTCCAGTAATTCTCTTACATTGACACTCATGTTATCTCCTCCTGACTCTTCTGAGTTCTCAAATAAACCCACATCATGCTCAGCCTGCCTTCCAGCGGGCCGCATGGCTATCCATGCTATCATCGGTGCCTTAAGGCATAGTATAACCTCTTGTTTCTGATTTTTCTTGCAGTATGATGGCAAAATATAGTACAATACTATCAAAAAAGAAAAAGGACACAGCCATGAATATATTGGAATATGAAAACACACAGGAATTGAAATCCCACGGACAAGGCCATTTTCCCTTTAATATCTATCTCTGCAGCATTCCTCTGGACTTTTGTGTGGTGCCTCTTCACTGGCACAATGATATGGAAATCATCTATATTAAAAAGGGGCGGGGACGGATTACCGTTGATCTGATGCCTTTTTCAGTGCAAGGCGGAGATATTATCATCGTTCCCCCGGGGCAGCTCCATTCCATCGAGCAGTTTGAGGATTGCTCCATGGAATACGAAAATATTATTTTCCAGCCCTCCATGCTGATCCCTGGGCAAAATGACGACTGCAGCAAGCAGTTTCTCCTGCCTCTGGTGCAGGGGCAGCTTTTGTTTCCCAATTATTTTTCCCCGGATTCTCCCCTGTATCCCGCCCTGTCCTCCTGTCTGGGGGCCATGGATGAAATCTGCAAAACCTTCCCCAACGGCTATCAGCTTGCCGTAAAGGGGCAATTATTTTTATTTTTTTATGCCCTGATCTCTTCCGGAGACGCCCCGCCGCCCAGAAGCAGCAGCAAATCCCTGGATCGTCTGAAAGAGATACTGAAATATGTGGAAAGCCGCTACAATGAGAAAATTCCCATTTCCGACGCTGCAAGAATCTGCGGATTCAGCGAATCCCATTTTATGAAATTCTTCCGCAGCAGCATGGGAATTTCCTTTACGGATTATCTGAACGAGTACCGGCTGACCATGGCGGCCCGGATGCTTTTATCCTCCTCCGACTCGATTGCGGCAATTGCCGGGGAAACGGGATTTGAAAACCTTTCTTATTTTAACCGGCGGTTTAAGAAAAAATACGGCTGCACTCCCTCTGAATTCCGCAGCGGAACTTCAGTTTAATTCGCTTTCCTTATTGACAAATTTTTGTCAAAGTAATATATTTAAAGTACAAAGAAACCATTATATTACATATTTTCAGGAGGGTTCTACACATGAACAATTTAAAGTTAGACGTAGCGGATCAGATTGCGGTTTTAACCATCAACAGACCAGGCGCATTGAACGCCTTAAACAGTGAAACATTGGATGAACTGAATGCTGCATTAACGGAAATCGAAGCAAGAGACGATGTTAAAGTTGTAATCTTAACCGGCGGCCCGGACAAGAAGGACAACCCGTACAAATCTTTCGTAGCCGGCGCTGATATCGCTGAAATGGTGAATTTCTCTGCTGCTGAAGCAAGGGCTTTCGGTATGAGAGCTGCTGAGCCGTTCTTCAAGCTGATGAATATGCGTCAGGTAACCATCGCTGCCGTAAACGGATTCGCTTTAGGCGGCGGATGTGAAATCGCTATGGCATGCGACATCCGTATCGCTGCTGAAAACGCTACGTTCGCTCAGCCGGAAACCGGCCTCGGCATTATCCCGGGCTTTGGCGGAACACAGAGACTTGCCCGTCTGGTTGGTATGGGACGCGCCAAAGAACTGATTTTCACCTGCGACAACATTGACGCGGCAGAAGCATACAGAATCGGCCTGGTAAACAAAGTTGTTGCCAAAGAAGAACTGATGGATACCGCTAAGAAAATGGCTTCCAAGATTATCTCCAAGGGAAGCTACGCTGTTTCTATTGCAAAGGCTGCCATCAACAACGGCTATGACATGGATATCAAGAATGCAGTGGAAATGGAAGCAAATCTGTTCGGTATTACCTGCTCCACCCATGACAAAACAGAAGGCATGACTGCTTTCCTGGAAAGAAGAGCTGCTGATTTGACTGATTTCTAAATTCTATATTATAAAAAGGGACTGCGGGGAAAAATGGCAGTCCCTTTTTGTATCAGGTATCATCATGTGTTTCTCTGACTATGCTGTTGGCTTTGCCCACTTATATCTTAATTTGTAACTGCTAAAGCTTCGGTAATCCAAATATTCTTCTTTTTGAAGCCTGCCGATAACAATATATGGCATAACATTCTGCGATGATGCGTAATGTTCAACCGCTTCAATTGAAAAATCTCCTTTCTCGATAAACTTCCTGTAACTTACGGGCTCCAACAACGCATCCCTTGCAAAGCGATCTGCCGCAAGTTCCTTTTCCCCGTCACTGCCATCGTCTACAAACCTGGAAACTTTTCCAATATCTCCATTGACAATATGCCCCAGTTCATGAAACAAAGAAAACCAAAAAATATCGGCAAAAGCCCCTCTGATTGTCAAAAACATCTGAAATGCCCCATCATTTTTTTGCGAAATATATCCCTGCACCGGAGCGCCTCTGAAATTTTTCACAATTGCAAAATCTATACCATAGTTTTCCATTGTTTCTTTCAATTCATCTTGAAATCCTGTGTTATTTTGCAACATAATCTGTTTCATTTCCCCAATTAGTTTTCCCGTCTGCTTTATATCAAAGCAAGCGGAAAGTTTCCGGCTTTCTTTAATCTGGCATAATCGCACCCAGGCCCCAAGAACATATGGATTCACCGATTGTTCAGACGGCATTCGAAAAGCTCCGGCAGGAACCATATTCTTCAGATTGGCAATATTGCTGATCTGAAGGGCTTTCCGCAGAGACAAAATAGAATCATCTTTTTTCTCCCGCATTGGGATGAGTTCTCTTAAACGTAAATACTTTACCACTTCTGCCAATTCATTTCTTGCATATCTTTCTTCTTCTGCAATTGTCTGACCTTCATTCAGTTCCAATAATTCTGAATCATAATTCGCCTGCAGATTCAGCCAAAAGGATTTTGGAACATTCAGCACATATTCCAATCCCATAGCAAACTTTGCGGAAATACCCTTTTTTCCTTTTATAACACTATTCACATAAGCTGCCGAAACCCCGGTTCCTGCGGCGAGTTCTGCCTGGGATATTTCTCTTTCTTCCAAAACTTCAGCAAGAGTTTCCCCTGGATGGATCAATAAATTATGGGATATACCAGTTTTCTGTACTGCCATGATAATCACTCACCCCTTCTATTTCTATTTCACTGCAAATCATAACGGTATCCTGCGATGCGTTTGGCTCAATCATCAGTCTCACATGGGGCGCCACATGCAGAGAATAGCGAATTTGTTTATATCCTTTTAACTGTTCCGGTTTTCCCAAACCCAATTTCAGAAAATCACCAAAACATTCTGCCGCTTCTAACCGCACCATATGTTTCTTAATGGTTCTCACCCATTCAAAAGGTATTTTTCTCTGCATCTTATTATAATCCTGAAAGTATTTCTTTACTTTCTCATTTGCATACGTTATTTTCACTCAAGACCCCTCACTTAAATTAACCTTTTGGTTAATTTATTATGTCATATTATTCTCATACTGTCAATATATTACAGCAATTCCCCCAATCTTTCAATATCTTCCGGTCTGGTAGACCAGCTTGTGACAAGTCTGATCACAGTATGTCCTTCCTCCAGTTTCTCCCAAACGCTGAAGCTCACATGCTTCTTCAATTCCTCCGCCTGACTGTCCTTCAGTATAAGAAACTGCTGATTGGTGGGAGATTCCAGGTAAAACGGACACCCCTTCTCTTTCAAAAGCGTTTTCAGCCGTTCTGCCATCTCTATCCCATGACGGCCGATTTCCAGATACAGATCATCTGTAAACAGGGTGTCAAACTGTATTCCCAACAGCCGCCCCTTCGCCAACAGAGCCCCATGCTGCTTTACCGCGGTGAGAAAATGCCTGGGCGCATTTTGCTCCGGAAATACCACTGCTTCCCCGCACAGAGCCCCCACCTTGGTGCCTCCGATGTAATATACATCGCAGATGGCGGCAATATCCTGCAAGGTCATATCACTTTCTTTACTCATCAGCCCATATCCCAGCCGCGCGCCGTCTAAAAACAGCGGCATACGGTATTTTCTGCAGATTTCTCCAATCCGGGCCAATTCTTTTTTCTGGTACAGCGTCCCATACTCTGTTGGATGGGATACATACACCATCCCAGGGAACACCATATGTTCATAAGATTCATCCTGGTAAAATTTCCGGAGCAGTTCTTCCAGTTCCCCCGGATCTATTTTTCCGGAATGCTCCGGCAGCGCAAGCACCTTATGACCGGTGCACTCAATGGCTCCGGCTTCATGCACATTGATATGGCCTGTTTCAGCAGCAATCACTCCTTCATGCCCCTTCAGCATGGAAGAAATCACTACTGCATTGGTCTGCGTGCCTCCCACCAGAAAAAATACCTGGGCCCTGGGACAGCCGCATGCATTTCTGATTTTCTCCCGTGCGCTTTCACAATAAGGGTCCATCCCATATCCAGGGGCCGCCTGGAAATTTGTCTCAGATAAACGCTGCAGTATTTGGGGATGCGCCCCTGTGGTATAATCATTTTCAAAAGAAATCATTATGTTCTCCTCCTAATTGCACAGCGATTCCTCACTCTGCTGCATCTGGTATGTACTCATTCAGTTTCCGGATAACAAATTCCTGAAAATCTTCTTCGCCGTATTTATCTTCATATTTTTTTATGGAAATCCTGCCGCCGGCCTTCTGAGCATGTCCTCCGCCCGAACCGATTCCTTCACACAGAAAAGCGGCAAGCTCATTGGCCAATATTTTATTATCACAGCTCCTTATGGATATCTGGTATCCGTCGTTTATCTTCGTATAAGCAAAATTTACCAGAATAATATCCACTTGAATCACAAAATCCCCAATAATACCAAGTATGGACTGATCGCATTTCAGGGCTGACACCACGGCAAATTTTTTTCTGTATTCAAAGTAATGATTATACATCGCATCGCTGGCAATTACCAATTCTGCCACTGTCATACAGGATTTGATTAACCTGTCAAATACAGGATATTCGCCGCTGAGTGCCAGCCTCATTTTTATGTCCTTGTCTCCATATAAATCATAAAAAGATGCGGTATCTATAAATAACCCAAACAGTAAAGCCACACAGAGCTTTTCGTTCTTCTTGATCGGATAGCCTTCCTCTTCAAGCAGTTCCCATATGATCGTTGAACAGCTTTGGTACTCAGGAGCAATCAACGTTCTGCTGTTTTCTTCCTGTACGCATATATGATGATCGATCACCGCAATCTCCGGCGCATTAAATTTCTCCACATTTCCCTGCCCATACTGACTGTCGACAATTAGCAGAAGTTCTGTTTCAGGAAGTTCATTCACATGATGGATTGGAATCTCACAATGCTCCACCATGTAAAGGAGATTGTATTTCTCAATTTTTTTTGGACCGCTGTAAATAATCTCCGTCTTAATTTCCCTGTCAGTAAAAAAACAATACAGTCCATAGGCAGAAGCCAGTGTATCTGAATCCGGATTATTATGACATTGAATGCATATTTTTTTCTTATCTAAAAATTGTTGTAAAAAGCTCATTCTTTTCCTCCTTATTTTTCAAATTCTCTCCTTGCACAATCCCAGCTCTATTGTTATCATAGAGACAAATCAAAATCACAATTATTTTGAACTCAGGGAGGTACAGACTATGAATAAAATCATTGGATTTATCGGCGGCGGCAATATGGCAAGCGCCATCATCGGGGGAATCCTCCAATCCGGCCTTGCCGCAAAAGACCAGATCATTGCCAGTGACAAACTGGAAGGAGCCCGCCGTTTATTAAAAGAGCGGTTCGGCATCCGCGCCACAGAAAACAACCGGAAAACAGCAGAAACAGCAGATATTTTATTTCTGGCGGTAAAACCGCATTTTTTCCCGGACGTAATTGCAGAAATCAAAGACAGTATCCGCAGCGATACCCTTCTGGTGTCCATTGCCGCAGGCCAGTCCATTTCAGCCATTGAAAACCGCTTCGGCAAAACCATCCGTCTGGTACGCGCAATGCCCAACACTCCGGCTCTGGTAGGAGCGGCCATGAGCGCCCTCAGTCCCAACAAAGAAGTAAGCGAAGCAGAGCTTGCGGAAGTAACTGCTATCTTTGAAAGCTTCGGAGCCTGCGAGGTTGTCCCTGAAACCATGATGGACACGGTAGTAGGCGTTTCCGGTTCTTCTCCCGCCTATGTCTATTTATTTATTGAAGCAATGGCAGACGCCGCAGTGGCGGATGGAATGCCCAGAGCCCAGGCTTATAAGTTCGCTGCCCAGGCTGTCCTTGGCTCTGCCAAAATGGTTCTGGAAACCAATACCCACCCGGGGCCCTTAAAAGACGCTGTCTGCTCTCCCGGCGGCACTACCATTGAGGCTGTGGCTGTCTTAGAAGAACAGGGACTGCGCAGCGCCGTCATCAAAGCCCAGCGGGCCTGTGTGGAAAAATCCAGAGAACTGGGAAAAGCGAATTCCTGATATCCGGTCATTTTCTGGCAGATTCATTCCTGCACAAACGCACACAGCAATTCTAACTCAACTTCTGAAATATCCGCTTCCACCGGGTACTGGATGAAGCAGGCCTTCATCTTTTTGCCGTGCATACCCTCCTTTCTGGCAGAGCTGCCTGCCAGAAAGAAAGCGGTTGCCCCGGTATGGATTTTCACCTTTTCCTGCAGCTGCTTTTTGGTGTAAAATTCCAGAGAGGCTTCCTCGCACTCATATTCAATCTGCAGATTCCGCATTCCCGGCGGACAGATTTCCTGTATATAATCCATCAGCAGTTTATAATCCTCCTGGGAAAATCCCTCCTCCGAAGCCTGTTCCGCCTTTAGTTTATTATATTTTTCTTTCATTTCGGAAAGCGTGTCCGCAAGTTCAATGTAATTGATGCAATATGAAATTTCTCTCTGCAGCTTTTCACAGTAAAATTTCTGCATTTTTCCATCCTGCTGCCCCACCGCCGCTTTTATACTCTGATTCACTGGAATATGGTAATGCCGGGGCTCCGTGATAATTTCCAGAGTTTTTAAATCCTCTTCTGAAAAGGGCATCTTCTCATATTCCCCTTCCAGCTCCATCAGCAAATACTGCACCATGGACAGGGGGCGTTTTTCCAGAAAGCCAAAGGAAACCCCGTGAAACATCAGCTGATACACAAGCCCCCTTCCCTCCAGATTATATTCCTCCATTCTGCCTCCGCTTCCGGAACGGAATCCGTATTCTTTTCCATTGATCCGAATTCCCCGAATCACTTCCAGAAGATTGCGTTCCCCTTCGTTCAGTTCCATCATCTTTTCTTCCCAAAGCGTAAGGGTTCCCTGCCGGCGTTTCTTTTCCATTTTCACACGCTCTTCCTGAAGTTCCGTAACATCCTCATCTTCCGCAAACAGGCACAGGGTCAGCCTGTTTTCTTCCCGGAATATCACTGCCAAAAGCGCCGATTCTCCGGAAATCTCCAGTTCCATCCCCGGATACAGAGCTTCCTCAAACTTGTGCATGCAGCAGCGAATATCTTGTATTGTCATATTTCTCCTCCAATCAGTACTTTTTTACCGCAAAATGCAAATCCATATTTTCGAATATTTTCTTTTGGAATCCCTCTGGCAGTCAGAGAGGCCTCGTAACGCTGCCGTTCAATCTGCCGCAGCGCCGCATCCACCGTATCAGACAGATCCTTCTCTTCGCTGCTTTGCACTTTAAATTCCAGTATCATTGCCGGATCACTTTTTTCTTTCGGCTCCAGCATAACATCATATCTGCCAAACCCGCTCTCCCGATTGGAAGTAAGCACATATCTGCCGTTTAATTCCACCATCAGTCCTAATACAAAGCCATGGTAAAAACGTTCAGGTTCTCCTCCCGAAAGACTCTTTCCCGTATCAAAATAACTGAACACAGCCAATGCTACTTTATTCATATAATGATTCATTGCGGTCAAATCGCCCTTCAGCAATGCTTTTACAAAATCATTATATTCTTCTTCATATTCTCCAAACCAATCACGGATCATCTGCTCAAACATAATCTGCACCTCTTTATTCGTCAGCGCCAAATTATAATTCCAGCGTCCTGTAAATTCATCAAATTCCACTCCCACCGCCTTTAAATATCCGCTGGCAAGCAGCAGGCTCCAAATGGCATTTTTTCTTACCTTCAATTGATTATATACAATCTGTTCATCCATGTCTACTTTCAGAATTCTGCCTTGCATTAATTCTTCAAAATCCTGCTTTACTTTCCTGCTTCCCTCCTGAAGCAGTTTTCCAAGCAGGCTGTTGGAACTGGTATTTACCCAGTAAGCCCCCAATTCCCGATTATCCAAATAATTAATCACAGACCAGGGATTGTAAATATCACTCTTACCTCCAAATGTAAAACCATCATACCAGGTTTTCACCTGCTGTTTTCGATCAGATAAACCGAATTCATCCAATGCCGCAAAAACTTCTTCTTCTGTGAATCCAAAACTTTCCGCATACTCTTTTGATGTGGTGGTCACTACTTTCAGATTATTCAGGTCTGAAAAAACAGATTCTTTACTGACTCTGGTAATCCCCGTCATAATCGCCCGTTCCAGATATGGATTTGTTTTAAATGTAGAATGGAACAGGCCTCTGATTAATTCCACTGCTTCTTCCCAATAACCGCTGACATAAGCTTCCTGCATGGGAGTATCATATTCATCCAGAAGAATAATCACTTTTTTTCCATAATAGCGATATAGATAATTTGCCAGAGCTTTCAAAGAATAGGAAATTTCATTGGTTTCCATGGCTACAGATATATTCTGAAACTCTTTTTTCTCACATTCATTCAGCGCATCGCTTTTCAAAAGAAAATCATATTGGTTATATACTGCCTTGATAATTCTGCACAATTTTTTTCTCATCTGCCCGCAGCTGGTTTCTTTGATATCTGCAAAACTCAGAAAAATTACCGGATACGTTCCCTGCAATTGACGGAACCGTTCATTTTCCCAAATCGAAAGCCCTTCAAATAAATCTCCCCGATTGTTATATTCCACAGAGAAAAACTGTTCTGTCATACTCATATTCAACGTTTTGCCAAATCTTCTGGGGCGTGCAATTAAGGTCACAGGATCATCCGCCTCCCACCACTCTCGAATAAAATCTGTTTTATCTACATAAAAAATATTTTTCATTCTTACAGTTTCAAAATTCTGGTGCCCAATTCCTGTTTTTCTTGCCATTACCATACCTCTTTTCTGCTCTCTTAGAACCTATTATACTGTATCGCTCCTGAGAATACAATTTTTTTCCTGATTTCCAAAAACACAGGAAGTCTCACAATACTTTTCACAGTTTCAGAAGAAAATTTTGTAATTTTTCCCATTGTCATCCAAGAGATTTCTCTTTATAATGAACTTATCTTGTTTCACTTGCTAAATTCTGAATTGTTACGAGATATGCCGCCTGAATGCCGCGGCTCCTGACGGAACCTGGCAGGGAGGCAGTAAATAGAAAGGAGCTTATATTATGTGGGCTTACGAAAGTGTGTTTTATCAGATTTATCCCCTGGGATTCTGCGGCGCTCCCTTTGAAAATGACGGCGTCAGCGAAAGCCGGATTTTAAAGGTGAAAGAATGGATTCCCCATCTGGAACAATTAGGGGTGAACGCCATTTATTTCTCCCCGCTGTTTGAATCAGACACTCATGGCTACAATGCCAGGGATTACCGCAGCATCGATGTGCGTTTGGGCACCAATGAGGACTTTAAAGAGGTGTGCGCGGCGCTCCATAAAGCCGGTATCCGCGTTGTGTTAGACGGCGTGTTTAACCATGCCGGACGGGGATTTTTTGCATTCCAGGATGTGGTGCAGAACCGGGAAAATTCCAGATACCGTGACTGGTTCCACATCGATTTCAACGGCAATTCCAACTATAACGACGGATTGTGGTATGAAGGATGGGAAGGCAATTACGATCTGGTCAAATTAAATCTCAGAAATGAAGAAGTCATTCAATACCTTCTGGAGAGCATTGATCTGTGGGTGAAAGAATGGGACATTGACGGACTTCGCCTGGATGTTGCCTATTGCCTGGATCATGATTTTGTCCGGAGACTGCGCAGCCACTGCGACAGCCTGAAAGAAGATTTTTTCCTGGTGGGAGAAATGCTTCACGGAGATTACAACCAGCTTGTCAATGACGCCATGCTGCATTCCGCCACCAATTACGAATGCTACAAGGGGCTTCACTCCAGCTTTAATTCCATGAACATGTTCGAGATCAATCATTCCCTGCTGCGTCAGTTTGGGCCGGAAAACTGGACATTGTACAAAGGAAAGCATCTCTTGAGCTTTGTGGACAACCACGATGTTTCCAGAATTGCCACAATACTGGGCAATGCTTCCCACCTTCCGCTGATTTATGCACTGGCCTTCGGTATGCCGGGCATTCCCTGTGTCTACTACGGCAGCGAATGGGGAACTGAAGGAGACAAGAAAAACGGCGATCCAAGCCTGCGCCCCAGCTTCGATGCGCCAAAGTGGAATGAACTGACTGACTGGATTGCCCGCCTGACAGCTGCGAAAAAGAACTCCAACGCGCTGAATTACGGTGATTTCCGCTCTGTGGTACTGACTAATAAGCAGTGTATCTTTGAACGGAAAACAGACAGTGAACGGGTGCTGGTTGCCATCAACGCAGACAGCGAACCTTACACCGCCCATTTCGACGCAGGATGCGGAATGGCAGAAGATTTGATTTCCGGAGAATCCCATGATTTCGGGGGCGGAAGCGAATTGCCTCCTTACAGTGCATATTTCTGGAAATGTGAGAAATAAAAATAAAAACGGCCGTTGGAAAATGACTGGTTCCTGCAAATATATGCCGTGATTTATAATCATGGCCGTATATGATGTGGGAATCCCATTTTCTGACAGCCTTTTTATTTGGACAATATCAACACACATGGCCTGTATGAAACAGCCGCAGCACTACTTTTTGCTGCAAACTCTCCCCAACCGGTTAAACCAGCTCTGAGGCAGCATCAGCCCAAAGATAATTCCCAGCACAATCGCTCCTGCAATCTTAAAGGTTTCCATTCCTTTTGCCGCGCATTGCTCCAAATCATTCATAATCAGATAATACGAGGTATAATATATTCCGGACCCAGGCACCAGTGTAAATATTCCTGTAATTAAAAACACCGTACTGGGCATTTTCCGAACCGCCGACAAAATCCTGGCGATCAAAGTGAGCACCAGTGCAGCCCAGATGGAGGCAAGAACTGTGCCTGTCCCTTTAGATATGCAGAACAGATACACCATCCAACCGACGGCCCCATTAATTCCGCACAGCAGATACTCAGAACGGGGCACATGAAACAGCACCGCAAAAGCAATGGTAGCAGCCATAGAGATCAAAATCTGATCTGTCATAGCAAAAATGCGCCTCCTCCCATCAATTGAAATATCTTAATTACTCCGCCTACCCCAATGGCAATACACATACCGGTCAGCAATGCGTCAATCATCCGGATACTTCCTGACAGATAATCTCCGTTAAATAAATCCCGGATAGCGGTGGTCAGCGCCACTCCCGGCACCAGGGGAATAATTCCGCCAATTACTACTTTATCTGACAATATTCCGGCTCCGGCCGCAAACAGCAGCAAACTTCCCGCCGTCACCAGCGCACTTCCCAGAATATTCATAAGAAATCTGGAAGCATGATAGTTGGCTGCAAGAATCAGAAAAATCTCCAGAAACACTCCCAGAAAAAAAGATACCATACTGTCATAGGGACGCCCTCCCAACAAATAGCAAAATCCTGCGCTGCCGACGCCGCAGGCAAAAATCATTGCCAGTTTTCCTTCACTGTATGAATTCCTGCACTGTTCCAACCGCTCAAAGGCTTCTGAAATACTGCATTTTTTTTCACATATTTCCCGGGACAGCTGGTTAATTTCCGCCACCCGTTGCAAATTCACCTCGCCAATGGGCACATAGCGCACCATACTTCCGGCATCCTCCCGCTGTTCATAGACTGTGGCAAAGATTCCGTTGGTGATTACAAACACATGGTAATCTTCGATTCCATAGGCTTCCAGAATGCGGCTCACCGTCTCCTGCACACGGTAAATTTCACCGCCGCTTTTTAACAGCACCTCGCCCACTGATATGGCAAGGTTCAATGTTACTTTACTTTCCGGCATGTTGCTGTTATCCTTTCAGAAAAGTTTTTTCTTTATAATGCCTCTGTAAGCTCTTCCATATTCCCAAATATAAGAAAAGCATCGGCATCAGAAAAGCAGTGGGGTTATTTACCATACTCTGGGCCATATAACTGAATATCATAACGGTTCCCATCATCAGTACCGGAGCATGGCGGGACTGTTTTCCTGCCAGCAGGGCGCTGCTGATCAGAAGCCCGAAATAGCTGACTGTCCCAAATATTCCCGTAATAGACAAAAACTGAAGTAATTCATTGTGGGGATCTATAATCCGTCCCCCGTAACTTGCCAGTTCCGCCCCCTGGTATTCATACAGGAACAAGTGAAAGGTATTCAGCCCGTATCCGAAAAATTTTCTGCCCGCCGGCAGCTTTTTCCAGGCAATCCAGGTCTGCTTCCAAATCACGCCCCGGCTGCTTCCGAAATTATCCTGCAGCTTCAGCCGGTTCATCCACTGAAGCATCCCATCCCACTGCTTTTCCCCGGACAGATTGGCGATCAACACTGCAGCAGCCGCAAGGCCAAAGAAAACTGCTGTCAGTATGAAAAATACTCTGCGTATGTTCCGATAAGGAATCTCCCATTTTTTCTTTTCCGCTGTTATCACAAGAATCAAAAGAAAAATCAAAAAAACTCCCTCTGCCAGCAGCACAGTCCTGCTGATCATAAAATTCTGTAACTTCAGCCCCAGAAAACGCTGTTTGATAAATGCATCTGTGTTTCCTGCGCCTGCAGCCAGCGTCAGCTTCAAAATCAGGCTTGCGCCCCAGAACATCAGGCACACTTCCAGAAAACGTCTGGCATAATCATGATTTTTCAGTGAAAACCAGAGCATTACCAGAAAAGACATGCCCAGGCCCAATATCCAACCATCCGTATTTGATGCATAGGCTCCATAGAAACCCAATGTCAAAAATATACCATAGAGCCCCCTGGAAAGCAAGCCGTCTGAAAGATAATACAATACCATTCCCACCGGAAGCGTCATACAAAAATACGTACCGCAGGCGTTTACATTCCCGATTGTACTTGCAAACATTCCAATCTGATTCGGCTGCATATCATCCCACAGATGGAATACATTTATGCCCCAGAACTGCAGAATTAAAATCAGGCTTACCAGTCCGCCGGAAATCAGGAAAATCCAGGCGATCCAAATCCCCGGCCGCAGATATTTTCCCAAAATCACGTATACCGCAATGCAGAGCGCAAACATAATTGCCCCCAAATGTCTCCCGTCTGTGCCATAAAAAGATTCTGAGGGGTTCACAGAACATACAGTGGCAATGATCACCGTCGCCGCCAGACCAATGGCAAACCAGGAATCTATGGGGATCTGTTTCAGCGTTTCTTTCAGATCTTTCTTTGTATTTGCTGTTTTCTTTCCTGTTCTTCCAGTTTTTCGCTCCTGCAGATATCCTGTTCCGGCAAGTATCACCGTCAGTACCGTTAAACCGGCGCCGCAGAAGTAGAAAAACATCATTTTAGCCTCCGCAATATTGAAGTAGCCGTCCTGGAAAAACAGAGGGAAGAACCCCAGCATAAGGATGACGAAGAGGGATGCTATGGCTGCTTCCATCTCAAACATCACATTTCCGCTTTGTTTCGCTTTTTGCTTCATTTCTATTTCCTCCTGAATATATAATAGCACCTGAACAGTCTCCTGCCCAGATGCTATTTTAAATTCATACTTCTTGAGCTAATGCTCTATGTATTGGCTATTATTTTACTGTAACCGGAATAGTTGCTACTGCACCTTTCTTAGTTGTTACAATAATTGTAGCTTTACCTTTCTTCTTACCTGTTACAACACCCTTCTTGCTTACGGTTGCAATTTTCTTGTTAGAAGAAACATAAGATTTTACAGAATCTTTCTTTGCCAATGTAACCTGAATCTTTTTGGTTTTCTTTACTTTTACACTGATCTTCTTTGTCTTAACTTTTAATGTTGCAGCTTTTTTGCCTTTTGCATCTTTTACAGTAACAACACAGTCTGCTGATTTGCCGTCTGCGGTTGCTGTGATAACTGCTACACCTTTCTTCTTAGCTGTTACAACACCGTCTTTTACAGATGCAACCTTCTTATCAGAAGTGGTCCATTTAACCTTGCTTGTAGCGCCTTTGCTAAGAGTTGCAGCTAATGCAAAATTATCTTTAACTGTCAGAGTTACTTTGCTCTTAGATAATTTAACGCTAGTAGTTTTCTTAGCCTTCTTTACTACATTTACAGTTATTTTTGCAGATTTATTTCCTGCTTTTGCTGTAATAGTTGCTTTTCCTGTTTTCTTCTTTGCAGTGATTACACCGTTAGCGTTTACAGTAGCAATGTTCTTCTTATTGGAAGTCCATGTTACTTTCTTATTTGTAGCCTTTGCAGGCGCAACTGCTGCTTTTGCATTGAATTTTGTACCTGTTTTCAAATAGATAGTTTTTGCATTCAATGTGATGCCGGAAACTGCTACAGTAGTGTCTGCCGGTTTCTCATCATCTTTCTTATCTTCTGTTACAGTTACAGTACATACATCAGATTTTTTGGAATCAGCTGTAGAAGTAGCTGTAATCTTTGCTGTTCCTGCAGCAACTGCTTTTACATTTCCGCTTGCATCTACAGTAGCTACTTTGTCATTATCACTCTTCCATGTAACTGTTTTAGCAAGTTTTTTGGTTATTGCAGTATCTTTATCTGATGCTAACGCTACTGTTGCTGTAACTTTCTTTGTCTCACCTGCTTTTGCTGTAAGAGTCTTAGGACTTACAGTTACAGATGTTACGGAATCGTTTTTAACTACGGGGACAGGGGGGGTGGGAGCTGCTTCTTCTACATTTACTTTACATGTAATCTGTTTGCCATTTGCTTTAACAGCAACAGTTGCTGTAAATGCGTCTTCATAAGCTTCTCCAGCAGCTGTAAGTGTTACCACACCTGCACTAGTTACAGATATTTTCGCTGCATCATCTGATGACCAATCTGTCTTTGTCGCATTGCTTGGGCTAACTTGATCTCCTAAATTTAAAGAACCTCCTCTTGCTAAAGGATACTCTGGAGCCTTAAAACTTGCATCTGGGCTAACAACTGGTTTTTCATCGTCACCGTCGTCTGGTTCTTCTAAATCGCTTGCAAGCACCTTTACCGTACACTCAAGTGTATTCTGATTTACTTTAGCTGTGATTTTCGCCGTAATTGCATTGTTGTCAGCTTTTCCTGCCTCTGTAAGTGATACTACACCCGCATTGCTTACAGTTATTTTTTCTGCATTATTTGACGTCCAATCTGATGCTGTTCCTGCATTATCTGGACTAATCTCTTTACTTAAGTCCACATTGGCACCATCTGTCCTAGCTAATGTATACTCCGACTTTTTAAATTCAGCCTTCGTACTTTGCTGATCAGCTGCCTGTGCAAATGCTCCATCCACAAAAACAGTGGTCAGGCATACACAGAAAGCCAAAAACGTTGCAAGGAACTTTTTCAAGCTTCCTTTTTGGGTTTTCACCTGTAATTCTGTCATTACAAATCCTCCTTTAAAATTGTTGTTTTTCAGACATCCTTCGTTTTCTGTCTTGTTTATTAACATACCACTTTTTTTCAGGTTTGTCAATTCTATAGAACATATTAATATACTCTATCGAGTAATTTTCCCCCTGGAACTTTCTGGTATTCTCAGATTTCTCCGTATTTTATAGAAAATTTATCAAAATTTTATTGACAATTCGAATTTTTCACTTTATAATTCTGGCTAATACAAAATCTGTTTCTGTCATTACATATTTCGTATTCGTTAAGATAGCATTTCCAGAAAATGTATTCTGAAACCCTTTTTCATATGTACCCAGTATTACAGCAGACAATCTATATTTCGATACACAGGAACTGCCGGATTGCCCTTTGGCTAAACAAACGCTTTATGGGCGTATTGCGCGGAGGCGAAATCCACTGCTTACGGAGACTTAGGAAGGAAGGCTTTCCTGACTTCCTTAGACGCAGTTCACAGTTAGTTCGCCGGAACGCTGCCCAGTTTGTGTGTCAAAGGGCAATCCGGCAGTTCTGCCCGTATCCAAATATAAAACGTTCAACTAAATAAGGAGGTCCCTCTATCAAAACAACATCCTATCCCCCATGGCAGGTCTATGACACCATCTTTAAGCGTATCTTCGCCCTTTCAGGCCCTGCTGTCATCCGTCTCATCAACGGTCTCTTTGAACGTGCTTTTCCCCTGGACAGCTCTGTTTCCTATCCCAACAAAGAACTTATCCGGCCTGATTTGAAACGCAGGTCTCTGGATATTCTGATCACTGTCGCTGAAACAGAAACCTTTCACCTGGAGGCCCAGATGACCAGGGATGAAATGATTGTCTTAAGGGTCTTTGAATACGGCTTCCTCTATGCCATGGCCTCCCGGAACGACCCCCGCTCCCTCCAGTTTCCGGAAGCCGCTGTTATTTACCTGAACCGTAAAAATGACATCCGCAAAAAAGATGTTCTGCATATTTCTTTCGGCAGCCAGGGCAGCTTCGACTTTCAGGTGAAGAGCTTCATCTACTTAAAGCATACCGTAAAGGAGCTAGATCGGATGGGCATGGCCATCCTGATCCCCTTTCAGGCCCTCCGCCTCCGCAGACTCTTGGAGCGGCAGTTCTCCAGCCCGTCTTTCAATCAGCCCAATGCCCGTTCCCCGGCTTTCTCTTCTGAAGAATTCTCACGCTTGCAGGATGAAATCCGCCATGATATAATCGAAAGCATAACGACAAACCTTCAAACTGGCAGCATTACCGAGGACGACGCCGGACAGCTTTTAGACTTAACCTCCCTTTTATATGAACACATCCAAACTCATTTTTGTGAAAAACGGAAAGGAGACGCTATCGATATGAAACCATTATTTCCAGGAACCATTGAACTTCCCAATGACAAATACAGATTCCAGATTGCGGAGTTAAAAGAAGAAAATGCCAGATATGCAGATGAGATTATTCGGTATGCGGATGAAAACGCTAAATTTGCAGATGAAAACGCCAAATTTGCAGATGAAAACGCCAAATTTGCAGATGAGATAATCCGTTATGCCAAAGAAAACGCTAAATTTGCGGATGAAAACGCCAGATTAAAAGCCCGTATCGCAGAGTTGGAAGCCAGGCAGAACGATCATTGATTTTTCAAAATCCCAACAACGCCCTTTTTCATATGCGCCCAGTATTACAACGGACAATCTATATTTCAATACACAGGAACTGCCGGATTGCCCTTTGGCTAAACAAACGCTTTATGGGCGTATTGCGCGGAGGCGAAATCCACTGCTTACGGAGACTTAGGAAGGAAGGCTTTCCTGACTTCCTTAGACGCAGTTCACAGTTAGTTCGCCGGAACGCTGCCCAGTTTGTGTGTCAAAGGGCAATCCGGCAGTTCTGCCCGTATCCAAATATAAAACGTTCAACTAAATAAGGAGGTCCCTCTATCAAAACAACATCCTATCCCCCATGGCAGGTCTATGACACCATCTTTAAGCGTATCTTCGCCCTTTCAGGCCCTGCTGTCATCCGTCTCATCAACGGTCTCTTTGAACGTGCTTTTCCCCTGGACAGCTCTGTTTCCTATCCCAACAAAGAACTTATCCGGCCTGATTTGAAACGCAGGTCTCTGGATATTCTGATCACTGTCGCTGAAACAGAAACCTTTCACCTGGAGGCCCAGATGACCAGGGATGAAATGATTGTCTTAAGGGTCTTTGAATACGGCTTCCTCTATGCCATGGCCTCCCGGAACGACCCCCGCTCCCTCCAGTTTCCGGAAGCCGCTGTTATTTACCTGAACCGTAAAAATGACATCCGCAAAAAAGATGTTCTGCATATTTCTTTCGGCAGCCAGGGCAGCTTCGACTTTCAGGTGAAGAGCTTCATCTACTTAAAGCATACCGTAAAGGAGCTAGATCGGATGGGCATGGCCATCCTGATCCCCTTTCAGGCCCTCCGCCTCCGCAGACTCTTGGAGCGGCAGTTCTCCAGCCCGTCTTTCAATCAGCCCAATGCCCGTTCCCCGGCTTTCTCTTCTGAAGAATTCTCACGCTTGCAGGATGAAATCCGCCATGATATAATCGAAAGCATAACGACAAACCTTCAAACTGGCAGCATTACCGAGGACGACGCCGGGCAGCTTTTAGACTTAACCTCCCTTTTATATGAACACATCCAAACTCATTTTTGTAAAAAACGGAAAGGAAACGCACTCGATATGAAACCATTATTTCCAGGAACCATTGAACTTCCCAATGACAAATACAGATTCCAGATTGCGGAGTTGAAAGAAGAAAATGCCAGATATGCAGATGAGATTATTCGGTATGCGGATGAAAACGCTAAATTTGCAGATGAGATAATCCGTTATGCCAAAGAAAACGCTAAATTTGCGGATGAAAACGCCAGATTAAAAGCCCGTATCGCAGAGTTGGAAGCCAGGCAGAACGATCATTGATTTTTTCAAAATCCCAACAGCGCCCTTTTTCATATGCGCCCAGTATTACAACGGACAATCTATATTTCGATACACAGGAACTGCCGGATTGGTTTGTGTGTCAAAGGGCAATCCGGCAGTTCTGTCCGTATCCAAATATGAAACGTTCGACTAAATAAGGAGGTTCTTCTATCGGACGACGCCGGGCAGCTTTTAGACTTAACCTCCCTTTTATATGAACACATCCAAACTCATTTTTGTGAAAAACGGAAAGGAGACGCTATCGATATGAAACCATTATTTCCAGGAACCATTGAACTTCCCAATGACAAATACAGATTCCAGATTGCAGAGTTGAAAGAAGAAAATGCCAGATATGCGGATGAAAACGCCAAATTTGCAGATGAAATTATTCGATATGCGGATGAAAACGCCAGATTAAAAGCTCGCATCGCAGAGTTGGAAGCCAGGCAGAACGATCATTGATTTTTTCAAAATCCCAACAGACCGTTATATGCCGCTACAAAGTAATGGTTTTCCCAACTTCCGCCAGCACACATTTATCGCCCAGCGCTTCACTGATTGCCGCAATTGCCAATATTCCGGTGCAATGCAGCGGAACTGCCACATCTATCTTTAATTCCTGCAGGGATGCTATGGTTCGCTCCAACTGTTTGGCGCTGCAGCCTTTCAGATGCATTCCTGCCACAAGGCTGTGTATCTGTTCCCCCGGAAAAGAAGCCTGCACATAATACAGGCAATTGATGATTCCAGGATGCGCGCACCCTGCAAATACGCACAATCCCTGTTTTTCCCGGAACACAAGAAGCTGTTCATCTTCCATCGTATCTGCAATTAATTCCCCGGACTGCCGCATCTCTGCTGATACTTCTTTCAGAAATCTGGCAGGTACAGATTCAAACTCTGTGACACAGGGGATTTTTGACAAAAGATATACATTTTCTGCAATTTCTGTGCATCCTGCACCAGTGCAGATAAGATTTGCCTGTTCTTTCATCCACTTTTGAGCATCCTCCCGAATCCCGCCAAACAGCAGCTCTCCTGTGGCCGGATTCCTGGAATATTTCCTGTCAAAAGCCCTTTCATTCACATACACAGGGATTTTCAGCAGTTTTCCGTTGGAATTCTGCTTTCCTATCCACTCCGTCATTCCCCCACAGTGGTCATAATGCCCATGGCTTAAAATAATCCCGTCCAGGCATTCTGGAGCCAGCTTCATTTTCCCGGCATTCTTAAGGAACACCCCGGACTGTCCCATATCAAAGAGATACCTCTTTTCTCCCGTTTCAATCCACAAAGACAGTCCGTGTTCCCCTAAAAATCCTCTTTTATACACTGTATTTTCCGTCAGAATTTTTACGTCCATTTTCCTTCACTCTTGTCATTTTTACTGTACAGATTCTATGGAAAGAATTTTTATGTCCATTCTTCTTTCACTTTCTGCTGCTCTTTTGCCTGTATAATCGCTTCATTCAAAGAAAGCATTTTCGCATCCAGCATTGACACAATTCCGGCGCATTCCTGCAAGTCCCGGCTGATATATTCCGGAGCATTTCCCTCAAATTTGTAATAAATCTTATGCTCCAGGCTGGCCCAGAAATCCATGGCTATGGTTCTGATCTGAATTTCAACCTTTGTATCCACCACCCCGTCAGTCAGAAAAATAGGGACTGTCACTAACATATGATAACTCTTATATCCGCTGTCCTTTGGATTCTTAATATAATCTTTAATGGAGACTACGGTCAGATCATTCTGCCTTCCAATCATCTCTGCTAACCGGTAAATATCAGAGGTAAAAGAGCACACCACCCGGATTCCGGCAATATCATTGATATGCTTCACCATATTTTCAATGGTGCTTTCGTATCCATGGCGTTTCAGCTTCTTCACAATACTTTCCGGAGACTTAATTCTGGACTTTACATATTCTATGGGGTTATACTTATGTACATGTCGGAATTCGTCATTTAAAATATCAACTTTGGTACCCACTTCTTTCAAAGCCGAATTATATAAGAAAATAACCGTTTCCCAACTGGTTACCCCTTCATTAAACTTAACGGGTACTTCCATTTTCTTTTTCTTTCCATCCTTTCTGTTTATTCTCAGGACGCCGGCTTACTCTCCAGAACTTTCTCAATTGTCACTAATTTTACGCATATCACAAAAATATCCGTTGCTATCTTCAGATCCTCCAACGTAGGATACGTAGGCGCAATACGGATTGTGCTGTCTTTGGGGTCTTTTCCGTAAGGGTAGGGCGCTCCGGCAGGCGTCATTGTCACGCCGGCCTTCTTTGCTTTCGCCACAATGGCTTTTGCACAGCCTTCCAGCGCTTCAAAAGCAATAAAATATCCACCCTTGGGCGCGATCCAGCTTCCGGCGCCTGTTCCTTCCAGTTCACGCTCAAAGGTCTCAATAATCATTTCGAATTTCGGACGCAGAATATCTGCGTGTTTCCTCATATGCTCTGTCATGCCGTAAATATCTTTGAAAAATCTTACATGGCGGAGCTGGTTTACTTTGTCATGGCCTATGGTTGCTATCTGCATCTGTTCTTTGATCTCCACCAGGTTGTTGGCTGATGTTGCAATAGCCGCCACACCGGAACCCGGGAAACTGATTTTGGAAGTGGAGCAGAATTTGTATACCATATCCGGATTGCCTGCGCGCTTGCACTCAGCCAGAATTTCCACCAGATTATCCTGATCAATATCATAAAGATGATGCACGCCATATGCATTATCCCAGTAAATACGGAAATCCTTCGCTGCTGGCTTCAGCCTGGCAAAACGGCGGACTGTTTCGTCGGAATAAGTGATTCCCTGGGGATTGGAATATTTCGGCACGCACCAGATTGCCTTAATGGACTCGTCTTTGCTGACTAAATCTTCCACCATATCCATATCCGGACCGGTAGAAAGCATAGGTACATTAATCATTTCTATTCCAAAGTATTCCGTAATGGCAAAATGCCTGTCATATCCCGGCACCGGGCACAAAAACTTCACTTTGTCCAGTTTGCACCAGGGCGTATTTCCCATTACCCCGTGGGTCATGGATCTGGAAACCGTATCGTACATAATATTCAGACTGGAATTTCCATAAATAATAATATTATCCGGATGGCACTCAATCATATCTCCCAGAAGTACCTTTGCCTCCCAAAGCCCGTCCAGTACGCCGTAATTCCGGCAGTCTGTTCCGTCTTCACAGCTCAGATCCGTACTGCTGTTCAGCACATCCATCATTCCCATAGACAAATCCAACTGTTCCGCAGAGGGTTTTCCTCTGGACATATCCAGTTTTAAACCGCTCTTGGCATATTTCCGGTAAGCCGCTTCCAGAGCTGTTTTCTCCTTCATCAATTCTTCCCTGCTCATTTCCTGATATGACTGCATTTTTCATTCCTCCTGAACTTCCATTTTTGAACTGTCCACAACAGTCTTATTTTCTCTTCTCTCTTTTCTCAACATTCCTATTATGCACTATTCCGTTCAGATTGTAAAGCATTTTCTTTCAGAAATTTACATATGTCCGCCAATAACGGACTTTTTGATTATTCTGTCCGCCATTTGAAAAAACAGAAAAAACGGACACCATTTATCCCTTTTTCAAAAAATCAAGATGGGATTTTATCTGTTTTTCATATCCGTTTTCTGTGGGCTCGTAGAATTTTTCTTCAGTGAGACCATCGGGCAGATATTGCTGTTCCACATAATGATTGGGAAAATTATGGGCATACAGATATCCCAGGCCCCGGCCCAGCTTCTGTGCGCCCCGGTAGTGGGAGTCCCTGAGATGCGCCGGAACCGGCGCTGTCTTTGTGGTTTTAACGATGTCCATGGCACGGCCGATGGCCAGGCAGGCGGCGTTGCTTTTAGGCGCGCTTGCCACATAAATGGCAGCCTGGGAAAGAATCAGCTGAGCCTCAGGCATTCCCACCCGTTCCACAGCCTGGGCTGCGCTGACCGCCACCACAAGGGCATTGGGATCTGCATTTCCCACATCCTCAGAAGCGCAGATCATAATCCGCCTGGCAATAAACTTTATATCCTCCCCGGCATAAAGCATCTTGGCCAGATAATAAACTGCCGCATCCGGATCAGAGCCCCGCATGCTCTTGATAAAAGCAGAAATCACGTCATAGTGGTTATCTCCGGTTTTGTCATATTGTACCACTCTTTTCTGAATGCACTCTGAGGCAGCCTCCAGGGTAATATGGATTTTCCCATCCTCTCCCCGGGGCGTTGTAAGAACTCCCAGTTCAATGGCTGTCAGGGCCGCCCGGGCGTCTCCGTTTGCCATGTCAGCCAGAAATTCCAGCGCCTCTTCTTCTAGCAGCGCCTCATAGCTTCCCATTCCTCTTTCCCGATCTGTGACTGCACGCATCAGGATCTCTTTGATCTCTTCTTTTTCCAGAGGCTTCAGTTCAAAAATAATAGAACGGGACAAAAGCGCCCCATTCACTTCAAAATATGGATTTTCCGTGGTAGCGCCTATCAATATCACCGTGCCGTCCTCCACAAAGGGCAAAAGATAATCCTGCTGAGATTTGTTGAAACGGTGAATCTCATCAATGAACAGTATGGTTTTTTTCCCATACATTCCCTGATTGTTCTTGGCCTGCTGAACCACCAGCTCCATATCTTTTTTTCCTGCGGAGGTGGCATTAATCTGAGTAAACTCCGCGCTGGTGGTATTGGCTATGACTTTTGCAAGCGTTGTTTTCCCGGTTCCCGGCGGACCGTAAAAAATAATGGAGCTGAGTTTATCTGCCATAATCGCACGGTACAGAAGCTTGTCCTTCCCTATGATATGCCGCTGCCCTGCCACCTCGTCCAAACTGGCAGGACGCAGACGGCTTGCCAGCGGAGCTTCCTTTTCCTGATTCTGTTCCCGCATATACTCAAATAAATCCATGTATTCTCCTCCTTTGCCTTGCCCTTTCCCTTATCTGCTAAATACGTCCCTGCACATCTTTTCTGTCAGCTTTTATCATCACATCCAACAGGAAATATCCCTCCTGGGTATAGCAAACCATCTCTCCGCCCAGTCTTTTGGCCGCTTCCTGAATGGTGTAAAGACCAAATCCGTGCTCCGCCCCTCCCTTGGTACTGGGCGGCAGTTTTCCCTTTTCCACACAAAGTTCTGCGCTGCAGCGGTTTTTCACCCGGATCATCAGAAATTCCCTGTTGTAACGAAGCTGCACAGACACTTCCCGCTGCTCCTGCGGAAGCTGCTCCACTGCATTCCAGGCATTTTCCAGGCCGTTGGAAATAATCTGGCACAGCTCCATAAAGGGAAGATTTTCCTCTCCTATTTGAATAGACAGCTTTTGTTTTACGCCTGCCCGCTCAAATTTCTGGGAATAGTGGCTGAATATGGCATTCAGATATGGATTTATGCAGAACTGCTGCTGACGTGTTTCCCGTTCATAATCATTGACCATATTCTGCATATATTCCTGGGCTTCTTCTATTTTTCCGGAGGAAATCAAGCCGGACAGTGTGATGGAGTGGGCTTTCATGTCATGTTTTAGCTTCCGGATGTTCTGCTGATTCTCAAGCCTTGCTTCCAATTGTATGTTCTGTTCTTTCCAGATTAACTCTTCCTGCTGTTTGCGGTGTAAAAGCAGCTGCCGGTAAAGAGATGCAAAAATTGTGGCATAGGTCAGAGGCATTAAAATCAAAACCATTACCGCCGCCGGAACCGCCTCTGGCCGGCTGGTAATCACTGTCGGCTGATTCATCACCAGATTCAGCAAAACATAATAGAACGCTGACATCAAAGCAAACAACCCCCAGCCTTTGGAAACCGAATCCTGCAATTCGATATACGGTTTTCTCAGGTGACGAAATGCCAGCCATTCGATGGCAGGAAAAAGCAAAAGACGGCTTATGAGCATGATGACGCATTTCCCGCCGCCCAGATAGAAATCAAGCATATTTGTCACGCAAAGCAGCCAGTATGCCGCTGTATCTGCCAGACAAAAGGTAAACAGGAACCGCCATTTCTTATCTTTGGAAATCCAGTAGAAAAAAATCAGACTCGGAATTGTGCATGTAAAGATCAGAATCCTTCCCATCTGATCCGCCCCCAGTATTGCCATCCCTGACACATTCAGGATAATCAACGGCAGCATTCCTGCAATGGTCAGGAGCACCGTTTTCTTCTGGGAAAATCTGGGACGGTACAGCATAATAAAGAGAATCAGTATATGAAACAGGGACCAAAAGATTGAAATCTGCCGTAATAATTCTGAATTTATCATCATTCCATCTCCTCAAACAGTATTTCCTGATAGCGCCTTTTTACTTCTGCCAGATAACGCCGGGACACCGGAACACTTTGCCCTTTTACCATAAGTTCACTGCCGTTCATGCTGCTGACATGGTACATATTTGCAATAAAGCTCTGATGGCATCTCAAAAACACATCTCCGCAGATCTGCTCTGCAATTTCATTTAATTTCCCTGAGCATTCCTGCACGCTTCCATCCCGGCAATGAATGTAAACGGTATGCTCTCTGCTGCTGACATAGAGAATTTTACCATAAGGGATCATTCCGTTCTGTCCCCTCCAACGAAATCTTAAAGATTTTTCTTTTTCCTTTTGAAGCCAAATGGAAATCCTTTGAATCAAATTCTCCAAATCTTCCTTTTTCACCGGCTTCAGCAAATACTGCACGGCATACAGATCATACGCTTCCCGGTAAAATGCGTCACTGGAAGAAATAAAGCACAGCGCGGCGTTCTCCTCCTCGTTCCGCAGCCGCTCCGCCAGCTCTAAGCCGCTTATGGTATCCAGGTATATATCAATCAGATACAAATCGTATTGTTCCTTCTGATTTCTCACGGAATTCAAAAGCTGACTGGCATTAGAATAAAGCACTACATCATGATTTTCACTCAGCAGTGCTTTCAGCCGCATGGCATCCTCGCGGCAGTCATCACATATTGCAATTTTCATATTACAAATCCTCACTTTAAATTATATTTAACGACATTGTATCATAATCGTAATATGAATTTTATGACAAATTGTGTATATTTTAATACAAATCAGTCCTTTGAATATTGTATCACAACCACCGTATGATTGCTACCTTCTTTTCCCTTATTCAAAAAGAATTTCATCTACTGTTACAAATTCATAGCCCTGTTTCTTCAGTGTATCAATAATTTCCATTGCTGCAGTTACGGAAGTCTCATATCCGTCATGCATCAGAATGATGTCATTTTCCTGTACATTTTTCATGACCTTTTCTACAATTCTGGCATGATTTTTGCTGGACCAGTCCAGAGTGTCCACATCCCAGAGCACTTCTACCATATTCACTTCACCATCCAGTTCCTCATGCCAGTCTCCAAAAGGCGGCCGCAGATAGGAGGGATAAACGCCTGTAATTCCATAAATCAGTTCATTAGTGCGGCTGACCTGGCTGCATGCCTGCTCCATGGGCAGTTTGCTCAATTGCTCATGTTTATAGGAATGATTTCCAATCAGATGCCCGTCTTTCTGAATCTGCTTCACCACTTCAGGGTATTTCTCCACTTCCTGCCCCAACAGGAAAAAAGTCGCTTTCACTTCCCGTTCCTTCAGCGCTTCCAACATCTCCGGCGTATACTGGGGATTTGGCCCGTCATCAAAAGTAAGCGCCACTTTTTTTCTTTCTGAGGCTCCGGCGTCCTCCTGGGCCGGCCCGGAAGCCTGCCGGGTTTTTTCCAGTTTTTCGGCTGCCGCCGCAAGGCTCTGTTTCATCTCTGCCCCTTTTCCAGTTCCGGTGAAAATCAGCCCCAATGCCAGGCAAAGGCAGCATAGATCAAACAGCAGGCATTTTTTCCAAAATTTTTTTCCTTTCATCTGCTGAACGCTCCATAGATATTTCCATAAAATATATGAAACTAGGGATGTATTTTATTCAAAATATCAATGACTGTCTCCCCGTCGTTTCCGCCAAGCAGATACCAGCTGCCTTCTGCCGACTCAATCATAAGAAAGGGCGGCTCTTTTGGATTAATGCAGACCTTAATATCCAGACGGTATGTATCACTGTAAAAATCACCCTTTTTCACCGTTGCCATTCCAGTGCCGCTTTTGCGCCTGATCTCCGGCTCTTCCTCAAGAAGCGTCACCTCTTTTATCTCTGACTGTTCTATCTGATATACTTTTTTCCAGTGATTTGCCGTCAGCGTCCCGTTTTCATAGGCAAGGGACACCGGGGTAAATTCTTCCAGAATACACAAACCGCAGGCGCCTGCCGTAAAAACCACCAATAACGCCAGAATAAAAACCGCAGCATATCTTATGCCGGGCTTTGCCATATTAGCGGTAAGCCCCAAACCGATCCGGGGTTCTACAAATGAACGGCTGTCATTTTTATTATAGTAAACCATACCCCCAATCCAGTATTTATCATCGTCTCCTTCTGCCAAAACTTCCTGCGCCAGATATTTTTTGCTGCTTCTCTCTATTTTTCTCCAACAGCAGAACACCAATGCCGCAGACACCGTCCCGTATAGCGTGCCCGCCGCTGCCATCGACCGTGGAAGCCACTTGACGGGCGCATGGAACGAACAAAGGAACGCCCAGTTCAGCGCGCCTGTCATCCAGGCCATGGAGGCGCAGAGCCTTCCCAGACGGTACTGCCGCAGCTTTGCCGCCTGCAGGTTGACCTGGCTGCTGTAAGTGAACACTTTGGTGCGCTGTCTTTCAAACAGCCTGATATACAGTAAAAACAGCCAGGCTGTCAATGCAATGGACAGCAAAATACATTCTCTGACCTGCAAATTCAGCATCCATGGGCGGTACCGGAAGGGATACAGAAAAACTTCGGCAGCAGGCGCAAGAGACGCAAAAATACATCCTCCATAAATGGCCTTTCTGGAATACTTGATTTTTTCAGCGGCTGCCGCTGTCACGTCAACGAGAATTTCCTCCCGTTCCCTGCTGTTGTCATTTTCCTGCCGGGACGCCAGAAATTCCCGCTTTCGGTCTTTCATTCTGCTGTTGGCCCGCTGAAAGGGAATGAACAAAAACACGATGACAAAAAACATCCAAAAAGTTGCTCCCGTTATTATCAGCGATTCATAGGCCGGCAGCAGGGCGAGAAAGAATAGCAAAATGGATATCAGGGTACAGGATTTCAATTCTTTCTTGTATCTCTTTTTAATTTCCTGCACCTCTGCTTCTTTCGCTCCCTGCCACAGAGTCACCCCAAACAAAACGCCGTTTTTCACATCTGCCAGAAACCAGCATGTGCCCAACAGAATCGGCAGCACCGGCAGCATGCATATTGCCATAACAATTCTTATCCCTGTCATTTCCATAAGATACCTCCTAAATTATCCGTCATATGCTTTCCTGCACAGTTTTGCAAATTCTTCCCCGGAAATTCTGGCAATTTTGGCTTCTGCAGCTAACAGCTCCAGTTCTTTCTCCACTTTCCGTTCCACTGCCTGTTTCCTGCCGCCGGAACACTGTACTTTCGCTCCGTTGCGCCTGTCTGTGATAATATAACCTTCCTGCTTCAAAAGCTGATATGCCTTATTCACAGTCATTGTATTTATCCCAACCTCATCGGCAAGGGCACGGATTGCAGGAAGCCTGTCTCCGTCCAGAAAAACCCCGTCTGCCACAGCCTGCACAATCTGATCTCTGATTTGCTGATAAATAGGCACGCTGCTGGCAAAATCCAGTTTCATAATCATGGGTATCACACCTTTGCATCATTTGTATTATATATAATAATACAAATGATGCAAAAAATCAAGAAATGACGTTGTAGATTATTTTTTATTTTTTATTTTTTACATTTTGCTGTTAAATTTCCATTTTCCGCATCAATCAGGATAGTGTCTCCGGCTCCCACTTCATCCGCGAGAATCAGCTTTGCTGAAAGTGTCTCCACCGTTTTCTGAAGATACCGTTTTAAAGGTCTCGCCCCGTACACCGGATCATAACCGTGCTCCACTGCAAATTCCCGGGCTGCCTGCGTCAGCTCCACAGACACCTCCCGCTCTGCCAAACGCCGGTTCAAATCCGCCAACAGCAGATGGATAATATTTCCAATATCCTGTTTGGTTAAGGGCTTGAATAGAATCGTTTCATCCAGACGGTTCAAAAATTCCGGACGGAAATGATTCTGAAGCTCACTCATCACGGCTGCTTCGCATTCCGGCTGAATCTCACCGTTTTCCCCAATGCCTTCCAACAGATAAGATGAACCCAGATTGGAGGTCATAATCAGTATGGTATTTTTAAAATCCACCGTACGGCCCTGAGAATCGGTAATGCGTCCGTCATCCAGTACCTGAAGCAGTACATGAAACACATCAGGATGAGCCTTCTCCACTTCATCGAACAGTACCACAGAATAGGGCTTCCTGCGCACCGCTTCTGTAAGCTGTCCGCCTTCTTCGTAGCCCACATATCCGGGAGGCGCTCCAATCAGACGGGAAACGGAATATTTCTCCATATATTCACTCATGTCAAGCCTTACCATATTGTTTTCGTCATCAAAGAGACTGGCCGCCAAAGCCTTGGCCAGTTCTGTTTTTCCCACGCCTGTGGGTCCCAGAAACAGGAAGGAGCCAATGGGCTTGCCGGGATCTTTGATGCCTGCTTTGGAGCGGATGATGGCTTCTGTCACCTTGGTGACCCCTTCTTCCTGTCCGATGACCCGTTTATGCAGTTCCTCATCCAGATGCAGCGTTTTATTCCGCTCGCTTTCCGTCAGTTTCACCACCGGAATACCCGTCCAGCGGGAAATGATTTTGGCGATTTCCTCTTCGCTTACATTTTCATGCACCAGGCTTAAATCTTTCTTTTTCACCTGTTCTTCTTCCAGTTCCAACTGGCGTTTCAGCTCTGGTATTTTGCCGTATTGCAGCTCCGCCGCTTTTTCCAGATCGTAATTCTGCTGAGCCATGGCGATTTCTTTGTTGAGGGATTCCAACTCTTCCCGGAGCTTCTGTACCTTTTCCACAGAATTTTTCTCATTGTCCCACTGAGCTTTCCGGGACTGGAACTCGTTTTTCAGGTCTGCCAGTTCTTTTTGCAGCGCTTCCAGACGGTCTTTGCTGAGACGATCCTCTTCTTTTTTCAGAGCGGCTTCTTCAATCTCCATCTGCATCACCCGCCGCTGCAGTTCATCCAGTTCTGTTGGCATGGAATCCAGTTCTGTTTTAATCAGCGCGCAGGCTTCGTCCACCAAATCAATGGCTTTATCCGGCAGGAACCGGTCGCTGATGTAACGGTTCGACAAGGTTGCCGCAGACACCAGTGCGGAATCTGTGATTTTCACTCCATGAAATACTTCATAGCGATCCTTTAAGCCCCGTAAGATAGAAATCGTATCTTCCACTGTAGGCTCCGCCACCAGCACGGGCTGAAATCTCCGCTCTAAAGCGGCGTCTTTCTCAATGTATTCCCGGTATTCATCTAAAGTAGTTGCGCCGATGCAGTGCAGTTCGCCCCGGGCAAGCATGGGCTTTAATAACTGGCCTGCATCCATGGCTCCGTCTGTCTTGCCGGCGCCTACAATCGTATGCAGCTCATCAATAAACAGGATAATCCGGCCGTCGCTGCTTTTAATTTCATCCAGCACGGCTTTTAATCGTTCCTCAAATTCGCCCCGGTACTTGGCTCCTGCCACCAACGCGCCCATATCCAGCGCAAAGAGCCGCTTGTCTTTCAGCCCTTCCGGCACGTCTCCCCGGACAATCCGCTGGGCCAGGCCTTCCACCACCGCTGTTTTCCCTACTCCCGGTTCTCCGATCAGCACTGGATTATTCTTGGTTTTCCGGGACAGAATCCGAACCACATTCCGGATTTCGCTGTCTCTGCCGATGACCGGATCAAGCTTCTGCTCCCTGGCCCGTTCCACCATATCATAACCGTATTTTGCCAGTGTGTCATAGGTGGCTTCCGGATTGTCGGACACTACCTTCTGGTTGCCCCGGACGGTGGCCAATGCCTGCAGGAACCGTTCTCTTGTAATTCCATACTCCTTGAAAATTTCTTTCAACGCCTGATTGGGATACTTTAACAGCGTAAGGAACAGGTGCTCCACAGACACATATTCATCTCCCATTTTCCTGGCTTCATCTTCAGCGCTGACCAATACCTTGTTCAGATTCTGGCCCATGTAAATCTGCCCGCCGGACACTTTCACCCGTTTGGCAAGATGATTTCTGGCATTGTCTGTAAAATGCTCCAGGTTGATTTCCATTTTCTCAATTAACTTCGGAATCAGGCCGTCCTCCTGAGACAGCAAAGACAGCAGTAAATGTTCCTGTTCAATTTCCTGATTTCCGTATTCATATGCCAGTTTTTCACAGCCGTTGATGGCTTCAATTGATTTCTGTGTAAATTTCTGAATATTCATAAGGGGTCCTCCTTCCCTTCTGTACTATTATGGATCAATGGCCGCTGTGCCATTCGGACTTTGGCTATTTCCTTGTTCTATGTCTGGTATAACAATATCACTGTTTGTTAGCCATGTCAATAGGTGAGTGCTAATAATGGATGAAAATTTTATGAAGTGGTGATTTTACACAATGTCATTAACTTAAGGAATCTTTTACATTTTGAATGGTAAAAGGTTCCTTTTTTCGGTGTTTATACTGTATAATGAAAATAGCTAACTGATG